>JBEBDG010000006.1:0-23585 GCA_041157165.1 Bacteroidota bacterium | reverse complement strand
CTGAGAATCCTCAGGATAATATCAAAACCATGACACAAGTAAAATTTGTCATGAAAGATGGAAAAATTTATAAAAATAACTAAGCTAGAGACTTATCCCTAGATTTAAGCCATTCTAAACAACCAAAGAATAAGGTGCCAAATAACAGTTGGCTAAGCAAGGAGTTTTGGAAAAAAGGAATAGCGCTGAAATAACATGCGCTCAGACCAGACATATCTTTTGAATAAACTACTTCATCGCTAAATGCCCAAACTAAAAAATTTGAGATTAAAAAGAAACCAACACTTACTAAAAAGTTAACCCATAAAATAGTTCTAAAATTATTTTTCAATTTAGAAATAAAAGAACCTATAAAAGTTAATGAAGCAAACAGAAAAAATTGAGATCCACTAAAACCCCAAGAGAACCCTTTAAAATAATTGGAATACAAAAGGTTATTTAAAAGTAGATTTGAAACCCAAAGAGATAATAGGCTATAAATAATTGCAAATCTTTTATCCTTAAAAAAATATCCACTAAACAAGGCCAATGCCCCCATTGGTGAAAAATTTGCCCATTGAGGTCCAGCCATGATGATAAATCTACTTGCCACAGCAAGAAGTAAAAAAGAAAGCAGGATTAAGGTACGTTTTGTCATGGTTTTTTTATTTAATTTCCCAATTTATGTTGTTAAGCCAGGAAATAATTTCCAAAGGTAAAACAAAAGCCGTAATTTTGCCCATTCATTGGCAAGATATTCTATGGCTTTACCAAAAATCGGTTTATTAGGAGGGGGACAATTAGGCAGAATGCTATTGCAAGCTGCAATTGATTTAGACTTTGAAATCGACTGTTTAGACCCAGACCCAGAAGCGTCTTGCCATAAGTTGGCAAATACATTTATTAATGGTTCATTTAAAGACTTTGACACTGTTTATGAATTTGGACAAAACAAAGATTTATTAACCATTGAAATTGAGCATGTCAATATAGAAGCGCTAGAAAAATTAGAAACGGAAGGGGTAAAAGTATATCCACAACCACATTTATTGCGGATGATTCAGGATAAACGACTTCAAAAGTCGTTTTTTCTAGAAAATGGATTTCCAACTGCTGCTTTCAGACTGACAGAAAATCAGGCTGAATTAGCACAGAATATAGATTTTTTACCTGCCTTTCATAAATTAGGAAAAGGAGGTTATGATGGCAAAGGCGTTCAATTAATTTCCAATGCTACTGATATTGAAAAGGGTTTTGATGCTCCAGGTTTATTAGAAAAAGCTATAGACTTTGAAAAGGAATTAGCGGTAATTGTCGCTAGGAATCAAAAAGGTGAAATTAAATCATTCCCAACTGTTGAAATGGTATTTCATCCGATTCAAAATTTAGTCGAATTTTTAATTTCCCCAGCAGAAATACCATTTTCAATCGAAGAAAAAGCTCAAAAATTAGCATGTGATTTAATAGCTAAAATGGAATTAGTAGGTGTTTTGGCTGTTGAAATGTTCCTTACCAAAGAAGGAGAAGTGTTAATCAATGAAATAGCACCAAGGCCTCATAATTCAGGCCACCAAACTATTCGTGGAAACTCAACTTCTCAATATGAGCAACATTTAAGGGCCATTGCGAATTTACCCTTAGGTGATACGAGTGGTGAGGGTTATTCAGGAATGTTGAATGTTTTAGGAGCAGAAGGTTTTGAAGGAGAGGCTATTTATGAAGGATTAGAGTCATGCCTTGCAATACCTGGTGTATATCCATTTTTATATGGAAAAAAAATCACAAAGCCCTTTAGGAAAATGGGACATGTGACTATATTAGGATCAAGCAGGGCAGAAATATTGGAGAAAGCCAATCAAGTTAAACAAATCATTCGGGTGATAAGTAAATAAGAAATTATGGTAGGAATAATAATGGGCAGTAGTTCAGACCTAAGTGTCATGCAAGATGCCATCGATGTTTGTAAGGATTTTGGTGTTGCATATGAGGTTGATATTGTTTCGGCTCATCGCACTCCTGTGAAAATGTTAAAATATGCCCAAGAAGCTAAATCAAGAGGTGTACAGGTCATTATTGCAGGTGCTGGCGGAGCGGCACATTTACCAGGAATGATTGCCTCTGCAACAATATTACCAGTTATAGGTGTACCTGTAAAAAGCTCTAATTCAATTGATGGATGGGATTCTGTCCTTTCAATTCTCCAAATGCCCAATGGTGTACCAGTTGCTACCGTTGCCTTAAATGCTTCTAAAAATGCAGGTTTATTGGCCATTCAGATGCTAGCGATAAGCAATGAGCGTTTAGCAAAGAAATACGAAAGCTACAAAGAGTCTCTAATTGAAAAAGTAGCTGAAATGAGTGAAAAAACGAAAAAAAGTATTTAAGGAATGAAAAATCCGTTCAACTTCATAAAAGATTCAGGTTCCTACAAATTACCAGGAATTACCCTTTTGGTTTTGATTATTACCATCATTGCTTTATTATTTGTTGGTTATGAAAATTTCTTGGGACCTTCTTCCAATGAGTTAGAAAAAGCAGAAAAATTAGTCGAACAAGAGGAAGAGGATAATGCAACAGGTAATGAACTCATTGGAACTACAACTGTAGAAAATACGACTGAAGAAGATGCAGTAGAAAAAGCAAAAAAAGATTCTTTAGCATTAGAAGAACAAAAAAAGGAAGCAGCATTAGAAGAAATTCCTGAAGAAGAAACATCTGTAGAGGGACAAGATTATTCTTACACGGTTCAAAAGGGTGAAACATTTATGGGAATTGCTAATCGTTTTGGTTTAAAATATGACCAATTGAAAGCTTTGAATCCTGAATTAAAACCAGAAGGGATTAAGGTTGGAGTAACAAAGGTAAAGGTAAAAGTTAAGGCCATTCATATTGTTGGCAAAGGTGATATCTTGCGAGTGGTCGCTGAAAAATATAAGGTTTCAAAGCAATCCATCATGACGGTTAATCATAAAACCGAAGACCTTACCACGAGAGGGGAAGAGTTGATAATTCCTTTAAAATAATTAATGATTAATACTTTATACTTTTTATTGCTTTTTGCCCAAGCAAAGGATATTCATTTTCCTAAACAAGAAAATATAAATACCATTCAGATAGCTATCTTAGATAGTTCAAATCACTTTAATTGGAATCGATTTGATACGCTCCAAATACCAAATGATAAAAGCTCCCAATTTTCAATATATATAAATCGAATCATAGGTAAACCTAAACCATTGCATGCATTTTGGGATTTTTACCTTGATTCTACTCATTTAAAATTCAAAGTTTTAAGTGATTCTTTATTGGGTATATTTCCTAAAAAACCCTATCGAATGAAGTTTGTTTCCGAATACAGAAGTTTAGAAAGGCAAGAGCATTTATTAAAAATGGGTCGATCTAAACTACCCATTTCTTTGCATAATTTTGGATTTGCTTTAGACGTAGGCATCTATCGAGGAAGAAAGTATTTGAAACGTGGGAATATCTATTCTAAAATGGGTGTAAAGGCGAAAGAAATAGGCCTTTTTTGGGGTGGTGATTTTGTTGGATTTCCAGACCCAGGCCATATTCAGTATTTCTCCAATTCTGCCCAATTCATCCAGCAATTTCCTTGGATTGGATTTGAATTTTTAAAATATCAGCCTATGTTTGAATCAAATTATGAATCTGCCGTAGAAATGGGTAAAATGAACTTTTTTCAAGATACAAATGATTTAATTCAAATTCTCAAAACGACATTTCCAGAATTAAAATATCTAAGCAAATATGCCATTTCTCTGCCAGAAAATTCTGATTTACGAAATTGGATTCAAAGAGAAAAAAAAGATAATACATTAAGTATAATTTATCACCCTATCGAACAATGGGTCTATATACAAAAAGGCCTACAAGGATACACTTGGAAGGTTTCAAATTAAGCTAAATTCAAACGTTTGTAGACGCCTCCCTCCTTATCCATTAATTCCTGATGTGTTCCGGTCTCCACAATTTTACCTTTCTGAATAACTACAATTTGATCCGCATTTTGAATGGTCGATAGTCGATGAGCAATCACCAACACCGTTCTGTTTTTCATCAAATTAGTCAATGCTCCCTGCACCAATTGTTCAGATTCATTATCAAGGGCACTGGTCGCTTCATCTAAAATTAATATTGGTGGATTTTGAAGAATGGCACGAGCAATAGAAATACGCTGGCGTTGTCCACCAGATAATTTTCCTCCCCTGTCACCAATCATGGTTTGATAACCCTCCTTGGTCTGCATGATAAATTCATGCGCGTTGGCAATACGAGCAGCTTCTTCGACCTGCTCTATTGTGGAACCAGAACCAAAGGCAATATTATTGAAAATGGTATCATTGAATAAAATTGATTCCTGTGTTACTATTCCCATTAAACCTCTCAATTGATCCAATGGAATATGTTTAATATCCACACCATCTAATAGAATCTTTCCACTTATTGGATCATAAAAGCGAGGAACCAAATCAGCAATTGTTGATTTACCCCCACCAGATGGCCCAACCAATGCAATGGTTTTCCCTTTCGGGATTACTAAAGAAATTTGATCTAAAACTTTTCTCCCCTTCACATATTCAAAAGACACATCATTGAATTCAAATCTTGACTGAAATCCATCTATTGTTTGAATGGGCTCCACGGCCTGTATTTCAATTGGAGTATCCAAAATACTTAATATTCGATCAGCAGAAGCAACTCCTCTTTGTACACCTGAGAAAGCATCTGCAATTACTTTTGCTGGCCGCATAACCTGAGAAAATGTGGCAATAAAGGCTATAAAAGTAGAAGGGCTCAGAGATGAATCCCCCTGAATGACTAAAGTTCCTCCATACAACAATATACCAGTCATAACCAATACTCCCAGAGACTCCGAAACCGGAGAAGTCAATTCTTGTCTATTTCGCATTTTAATAAATGCACCTCGGTATTTATTATTTTCAGTATTGAATTTTTCATCCATGACTGGTTCCGCTCTAAAACCTTTCACAACACGAATAGAACCAAATATTTCATCTAATTGACTAATAAGTCCACTTAAATACTGTTGTACATTTCCGGAAGTTTTTCTCAAATTTCTTGCAATTAAAGCAATAAAACTGCCTGAAAAAGGTAGTAGAATTAGAGAAAACAAAGTAAGCCTCCACGACATACTTGCTAAAAAAACAAAAAACATGATCAAAGAAAAAATCTCTTTGAATATTGCGGTAAAAGCTCGGCCTATCGAATTTTCAACTTCCTGTACGTCGGTGGTTAATCGAGACATCAAATCCCCTTTTCTTTGTTCATTAAAATAGCCTAAATCCAAACGAACGGCCTTTTCAAAAACTGCTTGACGAAGAGAGGCAATGGTATCTGCACCTACCGCAACGAGAATTCGTTGCGAAAAATATTTGAAAAAATTAGACAAAATCACTGAAACCAAAATTGCTGAACAGGCATATTGCAAAGCGCCCATTCGACCATATTGTTGCAATGATGAATAAAAATAATGATTGAATAGAAATGTAAAATAGTCTGGACTTATCTCAAAGGGCGGTAAAATTTGGTATTTTAAAATAAGGTCATTTGATGATTGATTGAATAGAACATTCAATAAAGGAATTAACAAGGTGAAATTTAAAATACCGAATAAACTTGCAAACAAAGAAGTTCCGAAATAGGGCAAAATATATTTTCGCACTGTTTGGGCATATACAATAAGTCGGAGGTAAGTTTTCAAATGTTATCCTATAGAATGTAAATTTACAATATTTCTGCTTAACCTAAATTATCAAATTACTTTTAAGGTAAATCCTTATATTGCAGGGGGTAAGGGGTGTTGTTTCCCCTAAAATATTTAATTATTAATTCCTAACAACTATCTGATATGTTCGTTTATTTTAAAAGAGTATAATTTCGATATTCCCACACTCGCCAACCGCTTACATCCTCAATCCATTGCAAAATTTTTCTTCGAAGACTCATTTTTGAACGAATAGCACGAGTATCTATTTGCATTGGCCAATTTTGGGCTTCAATCCTTTTTTGCATAACTGCCGGATGCGATCCTTCAAAACGAATCAATCGATCTGCATTACTATAATCAAACTCAAAATTTTCAGGCATGTGCTCTAGCATCCAATTTTCATCTTGGTAAAATTGATTGAAATTCCGCACTTTATTATTAATGCCTTGTGGTGGCTTTACCCAACCATAATGGATGATTGTAGCTGGTATTAATCTTACTTGAAGCTTTCTGCCATTCAATCGAAATCCCTGGGCATCACGGTAAGAATGCACGCCAATATGTGGGCGAACGATTCGAATTTCTCTACGATACCACCTTCTAGATACTGCCACGTAATCATAGGAACCATAAAAGTGCGAATAATGGAACAGTAGGCCCTCAACACGTTTATCATCAAGATTTTTTATCATTTCTGCCTGAATAATTGGCAAATCTTTTTCATGTACACACTCGTCTCCTTGCATATAAAATGCCCAATCAGAATCTTTTGAAATAGCTGCTAAAGCTTTATCCGTTTCTAATGCAAAGGTTTTACCCCCCTCTCTCTGCGTATCATCCCAAATGGTCTCAATTATTTTTATTTTAGGCGATTGAATCGACTGAATCAAAGAAAGCGTTTCGTCTTCAGATTGACCAACTGCTACAATGAATTCATCACAAATGGGCAAAATCGAGTTGATCGCCTCCAAAATTGCATAATCATTTTTTATGGCATTTCTAATAAACGTAAATCCTGCTACCTTCATGTTAGAATTTTACTTGAATTCCATGGTAAATCTCTTGTTGGATGTAATCTTTTCGCAAAGGATGCCCTTCCCAATCTTCGGGCAATAAAATTCTTCTTAAATCAGGATGACCTGCGAAAGCTACGCCAACTAAATCATATACCTCTCTTTCGTGCCAATCGGCAGTTTTCCAAATAGAGGAGATAGAATCTATAATAGGCAAATCTTGCCCTTGTTCATTTCTCTGTAAAATAACTTTAAGATGAAGGGTTTGATGGTAAGGAATAGAATAAAGAGTATAAATTAAGTCGATGCTTCCCTTTTCCGGACCATTGTCAATAGCAGTCAAACAAGATAATTGATCGAAATACGTTTCAGGTGATTTCCACAAAAAATCAGCTATTTGTTTTAAATTTTCTTTTGACACAAGGAGCTGATGATTCGTCGTGTCAGAATCTAAGTTCAAACCCAAATGGGTTTGAATTAATTCCTGAAAAAAAAGCAATGGTTTCATGCGTTTTCAGCTAAAGCTTGTAAAATTCTTTTTGGTGCTTGAAGCGTTTCATTTTGAATCTTTTCTTGCAATTTCAAAATACCTCCAATCAATGCTTCTGGTCGTGGTGGACAACCAGGTACATACACATCAACTGGTATGATACGGTCTACACCTTTTACTACATGATAGCCATGTTCCCAATAAGGACCACCGCAATTGGAACATGAACCCATTGAAATAACATATCTAGGCTCAGGCATTTGTTCATATAAACGTCGAATTCGATCTGCCATTTTAAAAGTAACCGTTCCCGCTACTATCATTACATCCGATTGTCGAGGGGATGGTCGAGGAAATACCCCAAAGCGATCCAAGTCATAGCCTGAAGCAAAAGTTTGCATCATTTCAATGGCACAACATGCCAAACCAAAGCCCATTGGCCATAAAGAACTTGCACGTGCCCAATTTAACAAATCCTCAACGCTTGTTATGATAGGCCCTTCTGTATTAAAAGATTGATCTAATAAACTTTTCATTACCGAATAATCGTTAGTTCTCCTATTATTTCTGGATAATCAGGATGGGGAACTATTGAGTAAAAATAGGCTCCCGTTGGCAATCGATTGTTTAACGCATCCCTGCCCATAAATAAAAATTTAAATGGAGCAGGATCATTTAATTCATTCGAAACTTTATATCCCTGTGTGCTTTCAAACACAACATTTCCCCAACGATTAACTACTTTAATGATGGGACTATCATATTTTTCAATATTCATAATGTTCCAAAAATCATTTTTACCATCATTTACACCATTCACCGTTATTGCATTTCTTGGATGAACAGCAGGTAAAAAATGAATTTTGATGGCGTATTCTTTTGCATCGCAATAAAAATTAAGATCAAAGGAAGATGGTCCTTGTTCAAAATTATTCAACTTACTTAGTAATATGGTAGGTTTTTGTGGGAAGGTAAAATCAAAATACGAGCTCCATTTATCCTCCACTTTCCAACTTATTGTTGGGCTACTCTGTGAAATAGTAATTGGAAGAATTACATCCTTTAGATTAGCAGCATTTTTGTCAAAAATATCTTTGCTGATGTAAACTAATTTGGTGGGGGCTGAAATATTACATTGCGCAGACGAATTAATAGAAAAAATACAATTCAAGAGGCATAAGATGAAAATTTTCAACCAAGAAACTTTTATTTTTTTACTAAATTCCATTTTAGATGCGCTGGATTTTTATCCATTTGGTAAATATACCTAAATTCACAAAAATATTTTAAAGAAACGATGACTCATTTTTTTGAACAAGACTTATTGCAGTTAAAAGGCGTAACGCCTCAAAGGCTAAGTTTGTTGCAAAGTGAGTTACAATTATTTACCTACGGCGATCTCATACAATATTATCCATTTCGTTATGAAGACCGAACTAAATTCCATACCATTCGAGAAATAAATGAGGGCATGGATCATGCTCAATTCATAGGAAGAATTCGTTCAAAAGAAAAAATTGGTTCTGGACACAAACAACGCTTAGTTGCTGAAGTAAGTGATGAATCCGGTACCATGGAAGTGGTATGGTTCCAAGGAATTCAATGGATAGAAAAAACGCTCAAAATTGGTGTTGATTATATTTTTTACGGGAAACCAGGTTTCTTCAATGGGCAATTGCAAATGACTCACCCAGAAATGGAAGTCTTTAAAAGCTTTGAACAAACAGAGAAAGCTTTTCAACCTATTTATTCCCTTACAGAAAAACTTAGAAAAAAATTCATCGATAGCAAGGTTATAGCAGGACTTCAAAAAAACCTATTAGCTATTTCCTTTCCATATATTAAGGAAACCTTGCCAAAAGATATTATCCAAAAATATAAGCTAATTTCCAAGCAAGAAGCCTTATACCAAATTCACCTACCTGCCTCTGAGGCATGGTTACATCAGGCTAAAAGAAGATTAAAATTCGAAGAATTATTTTACAATCAATTACGTCTAGTCAAGCAAAATTTAATTCGAAAAAACTCTTTCCCAGGACAAATTTTTTCTTCTGCCGAGCTTTTGAAAACGTTTTATCATGAACATCTACCCTTTGAATTAACCGAAGCTCAAAAAAAAGTAATTCGGGAGATATTTCAGGATATGAAATCAGGCATGCAAATGAACCGATTATTGCAAGGAGATGTAGGCTCAGGAAAAACCATCGTTGCTTTTATTTGTATGCTATTGGCAATCGATAACCAGGCCCAAGCTTGTATCATAGCCCCAACCGAAATATTGGCAGACCAACATTTTCAAGGTCTCTCGAAATTTGCAGAAAAAATGGGCATTCGAATGGCAAAACTGACAGGTTCTACTAAGAAAAAAGATCGAGTCGGACTCTTCGAAGATCTCGCAAAAGGAAATATCCATATTTTGGTAGGTACGCACGCGATTTTGGAAGACAATGTAATCTTCAAAAATCTCGGATTATGTATTATTGATGAACAACATCGTTTTGGCGTCGCACAGCGCGCCAAATTGTGGGATAAAAACAAATCCATTCACCCACACGTTTTGGTCATGACTGCCACACCAATTCCAAGAACCTTGGCCATGACACTCTATGGAGACCTCGATATTTCAATTATCGATCAAATGCCTGTGGGTAGAAAACCGATTCAAACCATTCATCGATACGATACCCACCGTTTGCAAGTTTTTGGATTTATGCAAAATGAAATCAATAAAGGCAGACAAGTCTATGTGGTATACCCATTGATTGAGGAATCGGAAAAAATGGACTTAAAAGACTTGATGGATGGTTTTGAAAGTATTTCTAGAGCTTTTCCAGATGTACATTTAAGTATTTTACATGGCAAAATGAAGGCTGCAGATAAAGATTTCGAAATGGCCCGTTTCGTAAAAAAAGAAACCCAGATCATGGTGGCCACCACTGTGATTGAAGTAGGGGTTAATGTGCCAAATGCCTCCGTTATGGTCATTGAAAATGCAGAGCGATTTGGACTTTCACAATTGCACCAATTAAGAGGTCGCGTAGGTCGAGGAGCCGAACAAAGTTTTTGTATACTCATGACTAATTATAATTTGGGTACAGATACGAGAAAACGGATAGAAACCATGGTACGCACCACTAATGGTTTTGAAATTGCAGAAGTTGATTTGGAATTGAGAGGACCCGGTGATATTTCTGGAACACGACAATCCGGTGCAATTGATTTAATGATAGCTGATATTTCAAAAGATGCTGAAATATTAAAAGTAGCCCGTGAAACCGCCATTGAAATTTTAACTTCAGATCCTAATTTGGAAAAGGAAGAGCATCAAGTAATTAGACAACAAATCGCCCATCAAAGAAAAGATCAAACCAATTGGGCAAGAATTAGCTAATTCCAACTTGGGTCTTCTGGATATGTGGACAATACGCGGTAATCACCACCCTTATCATAGAGTACTTTTCTCCACAAATTTTCATAAGCTGTATCAAAAACATAATTGGAAGAAGCCTTGGCAAGATGCCAAGAATTATTTGTCAACTCACGATCCAATTGTCCTGCATCCCATCCCGAGTAACCAATGAAAAATTTAATATCCTCAAAACTAATTTGATGGTTCACTATTGCTTCAATGGCCTTATCAAAATCTCCAGCCCAAAACAAGTCATTGGCAATTTCTACACCACCCGGAATTAAATCAGGTCTTCTATGTAAAAATTGCATAATGCTTGGATCAACTGGACCGCCTGAAAACAATGGGATTTCCTCAATAGATTGCCCATCTAAGATTGAATCCAATACAGTATCATGCTTCTGATTTAAAACCAATCCAAAAGAATGTGCATTCGTATGTTCGCATAATAAAATCACTTTCCGATGAAAGGAGGCATCTCCTAAATAAGGTTCAGCAATTAATAAAGTCCCAGCTTTTAAATCATGAGAATGATACAAAGGCATAAATTTTGTAAATTTGAGGCGAATTTAATCAATATGTTGATGCTAGCATATATTTCTTTGGGAGGAAATTTAGGAAATACCAAGGATATTTTTCAAGAAGCCTTGCAAGAAATAGAGAAATACATAGGAACTATAGTCCATAAATCCTCTCTTTATCAAACGGCAGCCTGGGGAAATACCCTACAAAACGACTTTCTCAATCAAGTAATTAGCGTTGAAACAATACTTTCGCCAAAAAAATTATTAGATAGTTTATTAACTATTGAAATAAAATTCAAACGAGAACGATTGGAAAAATGGGGGCCTAGAACTTTGGACTTAGACATTTTATACATCGAACATGAAGTGATCGTAACAAATGAATTGAGCATTCCACATCCACGCATTGAAGAACGAAAATTTATTTTGATTCCATTACATGAAATTGCACCAGATTTTAGAGATCCTAGGAATCAGCTAACAATATCTGAATTGTTATATGTCTGTACAGATGAATTGACTGTTCTTAAAATTAATTAGTGAGCAATTGATTAATTACCTGTGGAAAATCGCGATGCTCCAAAATTTGACCTTTTCTTGCAACATCTGCAGGTGAATCACTAGGAAGAACTTCAAAAGAACTTTGGAAAATTATATTTCCTTCATCATAATGCTCATTAACATAATGAATCGTAATTCCCGATTCTTTTTCACGATTGGCCACGACAGCCTCATGTACAAAATGTCCATACATGCCCTTACCACCAAACTTAGGTAATAAAGCAGGATGTAAGTTAATGATTTGATTTGGAAACGCCTCCACAAAAGATTTAGGAATAAGCCATAAGAAACCAGCCAAAACAATCAAATTGGGTTGATCCATTTGCATTTCTTTCAAAATTTGGCCCGATTTATATTCCTCTCGACTAAAAATCCTGCAAGGAATCTGTAACCTTTCGGCTCTAGCAATAACCCCTGCATCTACATTGTTACAGTAAATTCGAGTAATTTGCGCCGTATTTTTTTCTCGAAAAAAATCGGCAATTTTTTCTGCATTGGAACCTGAACCGGAGGCAAAAATGATAATCTTTTTCAAATCAATTAAATTTTAGACAAATTTAGGTTGAATTATTGAACCTTTCTTAAATTAAGGTAGTTTTGTTTATTCAAATCAGTTTAGAATGAAAATAGGGATCATTTGTTATCCAACTTACGGAGGAAGTGGCGTGGTTGCTACTGAACTAGGTAAGGCATTGGCTGCAGTAGGTCATGAGGTACATTTTATTACCTATACACAACCTCCTAGACTCGATTTTTTCTCTGAAAACATCTTTTATCATGAAGTAAGCGTAGCTTCCTATCCATTATTCGAATATTTACCATATGAATCGGCATTGGCGAGTAAAATGGTCGATGTAACCTTAAATGAGAAATTAGATTTGATTCACGTGCATTATGCGATCCCACATGCTTCAGCTGCCTATTTAGCCAAGCAGATTTTAAAGTACAAGGGGGTTCATATTCCGGTAATTACAACATTGCATGGAACAGATATTACTTTGGTAGGAAAAGACCCATCTTTTGAACCTGTTGTTACCTTTTCCATCAATGAATCGGATGGTGTTACTGCCGTTTCTGAATCCCTCAAAAAAGACACATACGATGAATTTGAAATATTAAGTAATATTGAAGTTATTCCAAATTTCATTGATTTAACCCGTTTCAAAAGACAAGAAAAAGCGCATTTCAAGCATGCAATTTGTCCAAATGGCGAAAAATTATTAATTCATACGTCAAATTTTAGGGCAGTAAAAAGAATTCAAGACATTGTAAAAGTATTTGCTAAAGTCCATAAAAAAATTCCATCTAAATTATTGCTGATAGGCGATGGTCCAGAGAGAACAGGTATTGAGCATTTATGTAGAGAATTGGGTGTTGCCCAAGACGTTCGATTTTTAGGCAAATTAGATATCATTGAAGAGGCCCTTTCTTTGGCCGATTTATTTTACTTAACCTCTGAAAAAGAGAGTTTTGGTTTGGCAGCTCTTGAAGCCATGGCATGTGAAGTTCCTGTTATTTCCTCCAATGCGGGAGGAATTCCGGAAGTAAATTTACATGGCGTAACAGGTTATGTTAGCGAAGTTGGCGACATTGATGATATGGCAGCCAAAAGTATCAAAATTTTAGAGAACCCTACCCTACATGCTCAAATGAAACAAAATGCTTTAGAAAGGGCCAAAGAATTTGATTTAAAAGTAATTCTTCCAAAATACGAGGCCTATTACCAGAAAATATTAGGTCAGAGTTGGAGGTTTCCGAACCAAATAAATTAGAAATTCAGTGATCCAGTAATAAATACTGGACCACTGAAACAAAATGTCACTAAATTGTCGGTGTATTCAATTCAGCCAAAGAAGCATCAATTTGTTCTTGGGTTACCTCAAAATCAACCAAATTTCCCGCAAGGTACTGCTCATAAGATCCTAAATCGAAGTTTCCATGTCCGCAAAGATTAAATAAAATTGTTTTAGAAACACCTTCTTTTTCGGCTTGTTTCACTTGGCGAATCACCTCCGCAATAGCATGAGTAGCCTCAGGTGCTGGGATAATCCCTTCTGTTTTTGAGAACAAAATACCTGATTCGAAACATTCTGTTTGATTGATTGCATCTGCTTCAATTAGATTATCATTCAACAATTGGCTGATGATGGCTCCAGCCCCATGATAACGCAAACCGCCTGCGTGAATAGGTGAAGGCACAAAATTGTGACCCAATGTATACATAGGAATCAATGGAGTCATACCTACAGTATCTCCAAAATCATATCGAAAGACCCCTCTGGTCAATTTCGGACATGAAGTAGGTTCTACAGCAATTGCACGAGTTTTTGGACCACCCGTTAAATTATTTTGTAAAAACGGAAATGAAATACCTGCAAAGTTTGATCCGCCACCGAATGGAGCTACGATAATGTCTGGATAATCTCCTGCTTTTTCTAATTGCTTCATTGCTTCCAAGCCTATGATGGTTTGGTGCATTAATACGTGATTCAATACTGAGCCAAGTGCATATTTTGTATCTTCATTCATGGCAGCAATTTCTACTGCTTCAGAAATGGCAATTCCCAAACTACCAGGCGAATTGGGATCTTGAGCTAAGATTTGTCGACCCGCATTCGTCATATTGGTTGGAGAGGCATGTACTTTGGAACCCCAAGTGTTCATCATGATTTTACGATATGGTTTACCATCATAGCTGACCTTTACCATAAAAACTTCACAATCCATATTAAATAAAGAACATGCAAAACTTAAAGCAGATCCCCATTGGCCAGCTCCTGTTTCGGTTGATATTTTCTTCACTCCTTCCTTAGCATTGTAATAGGCTTGTGGAATTGCGGTGTTAGGTTTATGAGAACCCGCTGGGCTCGTCCCTTCGTATTTGTAATATATTTTACAATTTGTACCTAAGGCTTTTTCTAATCCTAAGGCACGATACATTGGCGTTGGACGCCAAATGGAGTATAAATTTCTTACCTCATCAGGAATTTCGACCCAACGGTCCTGACTTACTTCCTGCTTGATTAATTCCATTGGAAATAAGGGAGCCAATGCCTCTGGACCAATAGGCTGTTGGGTGCCAGGGTGCAAAGGGGGAAGAGGTTTGTTTGGCATATCTGCCACAATATTGTACCAATGAGTTGGAATCTCTGATTCGTCTAATAAAATTTTTCTAGATGCCATGGGTTTAAAGGATCAATAGGTGATTTATATGAAAATACTTCAAATTTTGATTCGTAAAATACAAAAAAAATTAAAATCAACTACATTTTTTATACTCTAAAATCAGAAATAAAATAGGGGAGGCTTAGGGAGCTCGTTTCACAAATCCCGATACGCATTAGCCAATTCAATTCTAGGATTAATTTCATAATATGATGATTTAATAGGCAATCTAGTTTTGCTTCTACATTAAGAACTTTCATCACAACCTTGTAAAATATACATGTTTCACTTCATTTAATAGGCATTAGGTGAAAGGGAAACTTACAATGAATTAAACAAAAATGTATAAATGATGGAAATATTATCAAATTTTTGAATCCTCGAAGCCTTCCTAACATCGGTGCCCGAGGTGATTCTTGAGCTTGTCGAATGGCTTTTGAGGGCACCAACAAAAAAAGACAAGCCTTTCGACTTGTCTTTTGACTTGTAGCGGGGGCCAGACTCGAACTGACGACCTTTGGGTTATGAGCCCAACGAGCTACCAACTGCTCCACCCCGCGATATAAATTGGACTGCAAAGATGGGGGATTTATTCGGAAAAATCAAGTATCTTTGTAAAAATTATCATATTCCTTTTTGGAATCTCCTCCAAATTTATGGCAAACCCTTATAAATCAGGCTTCATCAGCATTATCGGAAAACCAAATGTAGGTAAGAGTACGCTCATGAATGCATTGGTAGGGGAACGTTTGTCGATAGTGAGCTCTAAAGCTCAAACTACTCGACATCGAATTTTAGGAATGCTAAATGGAGAACACGATGGAACCCCTTATCAAATAGTGTACTCAGATACCCCTGGAGTGTTGCTTCCTAAATACGAATTACATAAATCCATGATGCAATTTGTAAAAAGCTCTTTGGAAGATGCAGATGTGGTTTTGTATGTTACAGATGTCTTTGAGGAATATGAAGATTTGGAGTTTTTAACCAACTGGAAGGACCATACGGAAACTCCAATTATTGTATTAATTAATAAGATTGATCTTATTAGTCCAGAAAAACTTCAAGAAAAGGTTGCTTATTGGGAAGGTATTTTTCCGGGAAAACCCATTCTACCAATATCAGCTCAGGAAAAGGTGCATTTAGATCAAATATTCAATCATTTGATTGAATTATTGCCGGTTCATCCACCCTTTTTCGACCCGGAAGAACTTACGGATAAACCTGAGCGTTTTTTCGCTGCAGAAATGATTCGTGAAAAGATTTTTTTAAACTACAAAAAAGAAATTCCATATGCTTGCGAAGTGGTGATAACATCGTTTAAAGAACAGCCAGATATCATTCGCATAGCTGCAGAAATCTATGTTGAAAGAGTTTCCCAACGAGCCATAATCATTGGTCATAAGGGAGAAAGTATTAAAAAAGTGGGAATTCAAGCCCGGGAAGACTTGGAAAAGTTTTTTGGTAAAAAAGTATTTTTAGAGCAATTTGTCAAAGTGGAACCCGATTGGAGAGCTAAATCCGACAAATTGCGTTCATTCGGGTATTTACTCGATTAATTAAGTAGCATGTCAAATATAGTTGCAATTGTAGGAAGACCCAATGTGGGCAAGTCAACTTTGTTCAATCGTTTAATTGAACAAAAAAAGGCTATTATGGACAATCTTTCAGGTGTTACCCGTGATCGCCATTATGGCTATGGCCAGTGGTGTGGAAAGTTTTTCACAGTAATTGATACAGGAGGTTATGTGCATGGCTCAGAGGATATGTTCGAAGGTGCCATCCGTGAACAGGTTGAATTAGCCATGGAAGAGGCCTCTATTTTGTTATTTGTGGTAGATTGTACAACTGGATTAACCGATTTAGACAAAGATTTCGCTCAAGTTTTACGGAAATCAAAAAAGCCCGTTTTGCTATTGGCAAACAAAGCAGATACGACCGAAAAGGCAATGAATGCTGTTGAATTTTATGAATTGGGATTAGGCGAACCCTATCCAATTGCTGCAGAAAGCGGCTCTGGAACAGGGGATATGTTGGATGCAATGATCTCGAATTTCAAAGAGGAGGGAATTGAGAATCCTGAGGCGGGTGTTCCAAGAGTAGCAATTCTAGGAAGACCAAATGCTGGAAAATCATCCTTTCTAAACGCCCTTTTAGGCAAAGAAAGATCTATCGTAACTGAATTAGCTGGTACCACGCGGGACGCCATCCAAAATCGCTATACCTTGTACGGAAAAGATTTTATCATCACAGATACAGCCGGAATTAGAAGAAAAGCAAAAATTGACGATAACATCGAATACTATTCAGTCCTGCGTTCTATCAAAGCCCTAGAAGAATCAGATGTAGTAATCATCCTAGTAGATGCAACCACAATCGACCCATTGACAGGATTAGAGGCACAAGATATGAATATCATTTCCATGGCAGATAAAGCCAAAAAAGGAATAGTGCTGATGGTAAATAAGTGGGATTTAGTTGCAAAAGATACACAAACAGCAATCAAATTGGAAAAGGCAATTCGCGACCGTATTGCTCCTATCAATTACATGCCCATCATTTTTAGTTCCGTTTTAGAAAAGAAACGAATCTTCCAAGTTGTAGAAAAAATGTTGGAAGTATATGAAAATAGAAGCCAGAAAATATCCACATCTAAATTAAACGATGTTATGTTGTCTGTCATAGAAGCCTACCCACCACCTGCGTGGAAAGGAAAATACATTAAAATTAAATATTGTACACAGGTTTCTACACCCTACCCGACCTTCATATTCTTTTGTAACCTACCCCAATATATAAAGGAAAGCTACGAACGCTATTTAGAAAACCAATTACGAAAAAATTTCCAATTAGAAGGCACACCGATTAGTGTGTTTTTCAGGAAGAAATAAATTAGTGGGAAATTGAGAGTATAGAGTTGAGAGTTGAAAGTGGAGAGTTGAAAGTTATAATTTAACTCTCAACTCTTCACTTTAACAACCTCCTTCCCTATCCCCACAATCCACTTTTTAAAAATTACAATGTTGTGAAGAGGTGTTTTATCAAAAAATATCCAACTTTTTGTTTTGTTTGAAAAAATAGAAGTCCCCGCAGGACCTGTCGCCCACCAAGATTTTTTAATGAGTAACACTTTTTCAACATAAAATCCAGGAGAACTTCCAAATGGTTTGAAATTGCTCGAAGTTCCTATTAGCATCGGTATAGGACTCTCATTTAATTTTGTATAGTCACCTCCAGCTACTAAACATTCTTTTGTGCTACAAGCTATACTGAAAAAACCTTTGTTGGCACCTGCTGATACCTCTTCATTTACAATCTCCCATTCTTTTGCTTGCAAATCTTTGGAGCGCCAAATTCTTGCCTTTTCAGAGCCACCTGTGATCAAATACAAGTGATTTTGATGAATTACCATCGAGGATCCACTAGCCGCAAAAAACGCTTCTTTGGATAACATATATGGCATATTTGCCATATTTATTTGTTTGAATTCCAGGTTCAAATCAAATTCAAAAAGGGTCAATTGCTGATTGATTGGATCAGATAACAAATACCCTTTGCTATTTTCTGAATCATATAAAATAGCATCAAAAAAATAACCTGGCTCCTTTAATTCAAATACTTTTAACCAGGTTTTACCCAAATCATTCGAATAAAATACCACCGCAGCTCCTTGTTCAGAAGGTCCGGCACTCATGGCCAAAAGTTGTTGATCAGGTAAAATAGCGATATCTCTAAAATCTAAGGTAGATGCACCAGGTACCTGAATGACCTGAGGATGATCCAATGAATTTTCAAAATGTAAAATAGTTCCTTTCGTACCACCTGCCCACAGGTGATTTCCTGATACTTTTAATGCACGAAAACTTGCCTTGGTTTCTAAATTGATTTTTTGCCATTGGGCAAAAATCAAATTCGACAAAATCAAAAAGAAAATCAATAGAGACCTTCTCAGGTTAAAAGAAGAAACCACTAATTTCAAATACGATAGGTGAACCATAAGGAGATTTAGTAAAATAATTATCTGTGTAATTAAAATCATACATTACACTTAAGTTGAATCCAAATTTTGAACCCAAACCTATCCCTAATAAAATCGGATTGGAATAGCTGAAATTTGAATTTGCAGCAAAATTTCTAAAATTTTCTGCTTTGGCTACCAAAAATCCTTGGCCAACTAAATCCTTTAAAAAAGGTAAATGATGACGAATAAAAATATTTTCACCAAATAGACTTGAACTAGATTTTGTTCCATAAAATGGGTCCTTATAAGAAAAATATTGATAGGTAATTCCCAAACCAACAATTGTATTATTACTTAGTTGATAACCGGCCATTGGAGATAGTCCAACACTGGTATAGGTACCAAAGGAAAGACCTGGGATTCCACCGCCAAAATGCAATCGTTCCCTAAAACTTAATTCACTTACATCTTTTTCTCTGTCTAAATCTTCTTGTGCACCTTCTTCCTTGATTACGACCGAATCTTGGGCCATTGACAGATAAGAAAATCCTGTAAAAAGTAGGATAAAAAGAACATACCATTTTTTCATATTCATCTTTTTTAAAAATCTTAACGTTTTTTTGTGTGGTTTATGATTTACGCTACAAATAAACAAAATTAAAGGATTATTTTTGTTTTATGATTGACCCTAAAACACATATCATCATCAAGGGCGCCCGAGTGCATAATTTAAAAAACCTTGATGTGGCAATTCCAAGGAATAAAATGGTGGTTATTACCGGCCTTTCGGGTTCGGGAAAATCTTCGTTGGCTTTTGATACGTTATTTGCAGAGGGTCAACGTATGTATGTTGAAAGCCTCAATTCTTATGCTCGACAATTTCTGGGTAGAATGGAAAAACCTGCCGTCGATTACATTAAGGGTGTTTCACCAGCCATTGCTATCGAACAAAAAGTTAGTACGAAAAATCCACGTTCGACAGTTGGCACAACCACTGAAATCTACGATTACCTAAAACTACTTTTTGCAAGAATTGGAAAAACATTTTCCCCTATTTCTGGTAAGGAGGTGAAAAAGGATTCCGTTGCAGATGTGGTCGATTATATCAACCTTTTTGAAGGGAAAAGGGTTTTAATCTTGGCTCCATTGGTTTGTCAGGAAAATAGAAATTTAGCTGAAGAATGTAATTTATTGATTCAAAAAGGCTATTCACGTTTGAAATATAAGGAGGAAGTTTATGCGCTTGAAGAACTCGTTTCTGATTCAGAAACGATTCAAAAAATTGCTAAAAAACCAAATGAAATATACATTTTGATCGATCGTTTGGTTTCAAAACCAGGGGATGAAGAAACTCAATTCAGATTGGGAGATTCCATTCAAACCGCTTTCTTCGAAGGACATGGAACGTGCCTTATTGATATTGTAGATACAGAAAAACGTACTTTTTCAGATAAATTTGAGTTAGATGGTTTACAATTCGAGGAGCCGAGTCTCAATTTATTTTCCTTCAACAATCCATACGGTGCATGCAAAAATTGTGAAGGGTATGGTAAAGTGCTTGGCCTCGACAAAAACTTAGTTTTCCCTGATCACGACTTATCGGTATATGAAGGCGCAATTGCTCCTTGGCGCTCAGAAAGAATGAGTGAATGGCTAAACCCCTTGATCAGAAACGGAATTCATTTCAATTTCCCAATCCATAGAGCATACAAAGAGTTATCAGAAAAAGAGAAAGAATTATTGTGGAAAGGTAACAAATATTTTTCCGGACTGAATCAATTTTTTGACCATTTGGAAAAGGAAACCTACAAAATTCAATACCGTGTTTTACTTTCCAGATACAGAGGTAAAACAGATTGTCCGGAATGTAAAGGATCGCGATTAAGAGGTGATGCAGCCAATGTCAAAATTGCTCAGAAATCAATTACTGACTTGGTTTTATTACCCATCTCAAAGGTTAAACTATTTTTTGATCAACTTGAGTTAAATCCGCATGACCAACAATTGGCCAAACGTATTTTAATCGAAATCAAAAATCGTTTAGACTACATGGAAAAAGTTGGACTTGGCTATTTAACACTCAATCGGCTAAGTTCCACTCTTTCAGGTGGTGAATTTCAGCGGATCAAATTAGCCACATCATTGGGTAGTGCCTTGGTGGGCTCGATGTATATTTTAGACGAACCAAGCATTGGTCTTCATCCCCGAGATACACAGCGTCTCGTTTCAGTTTTACAATTGTTGAAAAACATGGGCAATACGGTTATTATCGTAGAACACGAAGAGGAGGTCATGCGTGCAGCAGACCAAATCATCGATATTGGTCCGGAAGCAGGTAGAAACGGTGGAAATTTAATTTTCCAAGGAAGTCTAAATGACGCTTTGAATGAAAAAAATAGCAATTCACATACCATTAATTTTTTAACAGGTAAAGACGAGGTTAAAATCCCTCTTGTTCGAAGAAAAGCCTTGGCTCAAATTGAAATAAAAGGTGCTTCGGAGAATAATTTAAAACATATTGATGTTAAAATTCCTTTAGGTGTTTTAACAGTTGTAACGGGCGTGAGTGGTTCGGGAAAATCAACCTTGATTCGGAAAATCCTATACCCAGCCATGCTTCGACATTTACAATTGGGTACAGAAGAAACAGGTAGATTCAAAGAATTAGGGGGAAGTTTGAATAAAATTCAACATGTTGAGATGGTCGATCAACAGCCCATCGGAAAATCGAGCCGTTCAAATCCCATCACCTATATTAAGGCCTATGATGCTATTCGTGCATTGTATGCAGACCAAGCCATTTCAAAAAACCGTGGATATAAACCAGCCCATTTTTCTTTTAATGTAGAGGGTGGACGCTGCGAAACTTGCCAAGGCGAAGGAGAAATCACCATTGAAATGCAATTTATGGCAGACATTCGCCTCACCTGCGAATCTTGTCAAGGTCACCGATTCAAACAAGAAATTTTAGATGTTAAGTTTCAGGATAAACACATTTCCGAAATTTTAGACATGACGGTAGAAGAAGGATTGGAATTTTTCAAAGAATCACAACCTCGAATTGCTGAAAAAATAGACCCTCTAATGCAGGTTGGATTGGGATATATTAAATTAGGGCAATCCTCCAATTCCCTTTCTGGCGGAGAGGCACAACGTGTCAAATTAGCAAGTTTTTTAGGTAAAGGGAATGCCAATAAAGGCAAAACGCTCTTTATTTTTGATGAACCTACAACTGGCTTACATTTTCACGATATTAAAAAATTACTTAGGGCCTTGAATGATTTAGTTGAACAAGGTGACTCGGTAGTCATTATAGAACATAACATGGAAGTCATTAAATGTGCTGATCACATAATCGACTTGGGTCCTGAGGGAGGTGAAGGTGGTGGTAATTTATGTTTTGAAGGAAGCCCTGAGGCAATGATTCAACTAAAAAATAATCCAACAGCTATCTACTTAAAAGAAAAAATCGGCAGATAATTTATATTTTTGTTTATGCTAACTCAGTCCACAGAAAATCCTTTAGACCTTATTTTGACTCAAATCACTCAGGGATTTTCCTTTATTTTACCTGAGTTAATCATTTTAACCTGGATTATTTTTAGTCTTTTTGCCGAATTATTCTTACACCACCGCACTGCCAAATTCGCCTCCTCTTGGCGCTATTTTATTACTCAAATTGGGCTTTTATTAGCTTTAATTCTTGGATTTCAAAGAATGTATGTGGGCCTAGAAGGATTTATTTGCTTTAATTTATTTGCGGTTAACCCAACAAGTAACATTCTAAATACAGTAATTCTGTTCATGGGTTTGTTGATTATACTCCTCAACCAAACCCAACAAAAAGAATTAAAACACGAAGAGAAAATTGGATTCCTCAGTATTTTAGGTGGCGCATTACTTACGAGCATTTCTTACCATTGGTTAAGCATCTATGTGAGTTTGGAATTGATGTCCTTGGGCACCTACATCCTAGTGGGTATTCGAAAAGATATAGAAAGTGCAAAAGCTAGTTTGCCTTATGTTTTGTTTGGAATTGCTAGCTCCGCTATTTTTCTTTACGGAATTTCTTTAATTTATGGAATGAGTGGCACCCTGAGTTTACAAGGTGAGACGATGATTAGGGCCTTAAATTCTCAAAATCCTTATTTGGTAGGCACCTCTCTGGCTTTGGTAAGTTCTGGTATCTTATTTAAGATGGCCTGGGCTCCTTTTCACCCTTGGAATCCAGATGTAATGGAAACCTTACCTGCCTCATGGATGTCGTGGATCAGTATAGCACCCAAAATTGCTGTTGCTGGATTAGGACTTCGGATTGTGCATTTATTCCCCACCTTGTCTATTGATGTAATTGCTATTTTGGCTTTACTTACACTTCTCATTGGAAATTTTGGTGCTTTATTACAAACCAATACCAAAAGATTACTAGCCTATTCAAGCATTGCCCATGGTGGCTTTATGGCCATGGTATGGCTCTTCCCTTACCAAGATGGCAGCCAATCTCTTGTATTCTATTCTGTAGTATATAGCATCAGCGTTCTGTGTGTATTTTACCTAACCGATAATGGCCTAGATAAAGTATTAAAAAACGATTTAAGTCAATTTGCTGGACTAGGAAAATCGAAACCACTTTTCGGCATTAGTTTATTATTAGGCTTTCTTGCACTCACTGGATTACCACCATTAGGTACATTTTGGGCCAAATTAAATTATTTCGGACTATTGTGGAATAGT
>JBEBDG010000005.1:0-24228 GCA_041157165.1 Bacteroidota bacterium | reverse complement strand
CTTTAGGAAGACTATTTACCTAATTTATAGGTGATTTTAAAAATGCTTCCATTAAGGTCATCACAAACATAAAGGGAACCATCTGGACCTTCTGCTAAACCACAAGGTCGGTGTTGAATTGGTCCACTTGGATTAACCAAATCTACCCCTGCAAAATTATCTGCAAAAATTTCCCAATTGCCTGATGGTTTCCCATTTTTAAATGAAACAAAAGCTACTAAATACCCTTTTTTAAATTCGGGAGATTGACCGTGAAAGGCAATAAATGCGCCATTTTTGTATTTGGCAGGAAACATTTTCCCTGTGTAAAAATGAAGACTATTGGGTCCTAAATGAGCCGGAAATGCCACCAGTGGATCAATTGCCTTTTCTCCTGCTGTTTTTTTCCCATCTCCACCATATTCAGGAGCAAGGATTTTCTTTTGCTGCTTTTGGTCGTAATAGATATAAGGCCAACCTGCATCTAAACCTGCCTTAGGGAATTCATAGAGCATTTCTGCAGGTAATTCTTGACTCATCTTGGGTGTATAAAATTGTGGATAAAAGTCGTGGAATTGACCGCGCCCGTGGCCTGTTGCAAAAAAAGTGTTCGTTTGTGTATTCCAATCGATACCTACTGCATTTTTCAAACCCGTAACATAGCGTTCACCATCGGCAAATCCTTGGTTCAATTTATTAAGTTTAAATTTCCATACACCTCCGGCAGAATCAAGGATGGCACAAGGCGACATTCCCTGGCCTGTACCAGGAATTCTACACGGGTCGTTCCAAGAACCGATGGTCATATAAACCGATTCTCCTGAATTATCGAAAACAAATGGTTTTGCATTGTCTCGGCCGTGATCAGGTAAGCCATCAATTATTTTTTCTGGAGCGTTTTTATCAATTATTTGTTGATTAGCATCCAATTTAAAACGATACAAACCTTTGTTAGAAGAAGTATACAAGTAACCATTTTGAATTTTTACACCGGTTCCAGGGAAATCACCAAATAATTCTTTCTTATCCAAAATACCATCTTTATCGGTATCTACTAAATGGTAAATTCCTTTACCTTCTTTTAATTTAGATAATTTGGCATATACTTCCCCTTTTTTGGTAATGGCGATTTGTCGAGTCGCACCTAAATCAGAAGCAATTTGTTGGACTTTGAATCCTTTGGGTACTACGACTGGGGAGGCATCCTGGGCAAAGTTTGAAAAACTAGCAACAAGGCATGCCACAAAAAGTAAGCTTTTTTTCATAAAAATAGATTTTACGAAAAATAGGGATTTTTTTCAAAATCCCTATGCTTTTTTATCTAAAAATCAATCTATCGGCCGGTGGCTTTTTCAGAGGCCTCAGGATATCTGGCACCTACAACGGCAATTTGTTCGGAAATTTCATTGAGCTCCAAAACCTCCTTTTCTGTCAATCCAATGGATTCTGCTGCAATATTTTCTTCTAAACGATGTATTTTTGTAGTACCTGGAATTGGAATATATTGTGGGTGGCGAGCCAATACCCATGCCAATGCCAATTGGCCCAATGAACAATTTTTTATTAGAGCTAATCCGTGCAATGCATCTAATAATGCCTTGTTGGCTAGTCGAGCCTCTTCCGTAAAACGAGGGATTACACCACGAATATCTCCGGGTTCAAAGGTTCTTTTTTCATCTAACTTGCCAGTCAAATACCCCTTCCCAAGTGGGCTGTAGGCCACTAAGCCTATACCTAATTCTTGAATTGTTGGTAAAATCTCGTGTTCATGATTTCTATACCATAGCGAATACTCACTTTGTAAGGCAGAAACGGGAAATGTTGCATGGGCTTTTCGAATGGTTTGGGCACCAGCTTCTGACAAACCAAAATATAGCACTTTCCCTTCCTTCACCAAATCACCTACTGTACCAGCAACTTCCTCAATGGGTACCTCTGGATCTACGCGATGTTGGTATAACAAATCAATTTTTTCAACATTTAAGCGCATCAACGATTGATCTACGACCTTCTTGATATGTTCAGGTCTAGAATTCAAACCCATCATTTTTCCATCTTGGATATTGAAACCGAACTTTGTGGCAATGCAAATATTTTTGCGAAATGGGGCAATGGCTTGTCCAAGCAACTCTTCATTGGTAAAAGGACCATAAACTTCAGCCGTATCAAACATGGTTACACCATATTCATACGCCTTACGAATCAAAGCAATTGACTCTTCAATTGGTGGAAATGGAGCATAAGAAAAGCTCATTCCCATGCATCCTAATCCGATAGCCCCTACCTCTAAACCTTGGGAGCCTAGTTTTCTAGTTTTCATATGTTCTAACTTTCTAAACTTCTTATATTTTTTAGATAATTAATTTCTTGTATTCCTGAACTTCAAGGGACTTGTTCCAACATGTTTTTTAAAAAAATTATTAAAATGGGTTACTTCCTGAAAACCCAAGGCATAGGCTATATCTGAAATATTAAAATTACTTTGGCGTAGCATGACCCTTGCCTCTTGCATTATACGTTCTCCTATGATTTGAGTAGTTGTTTTTTCCGTTACTTCTTTGATAGATCGATTTAAATGATTGACATGTACATTGAGTTGGTGAGCAAAATCAGATGCGGCACGCAGCTGAATTTTCGGAAAATTCTCATCAATTGGAAACTGCCTTTCCAACAACTCAAAAAACATACCTGAAATTCTCTGAGAGGCATTCATAGGGTGACGATCATATTGATCTACCGGTTGCATTTTCATGGCTACATGAAATAGCTCAAATACTAGATTGCGTAAAACATCAAACTTGTGGACATACTCTGACTTTATTTCCTCAAACATCCGAGCGTAAATATTTTTGACAAAGTCAACCTGAGACTCTTGTAATTCAAAAACATGATTTTCACCTGGCTGAAAAAGAGAGTATTGTAAAATGTTTCCAAAATTTTCAAAAAATTGCTGATTGAAAATACAATAAAAGCCCCCTTCTATGTTTTCCAATCGTTCACATTTATAAGGAATTTGTGGATTGGAAAACACAAGAGAAGGCTTTTTGATGGCAATAACCTTATCAGCATAATACACATCTATGTCTCCCCAAACCAACATAATTTTAAAATAATCTCTTCTCCGATAAGGCAGTGGTTTTACTTTGGTGGTTAAATCGTACTTAATAACTGGAAATACATTGAAATGCCCAATATTCTTGGAGACCTCTTCTGGAATCCAATTGAATTTTTGCAAATAAAAATCTGATAAGTTTTCCATTTTACTTATTTCTTGAGCCAATCCGTATTAAAACTATAACCTAATGAAATATTCCAATTAAAATCTTTCCCGGGAATGGTTGAGCTGAATTTTTGGTTCAATATTGAGTTGATAAAAAAGGGGGATTTACGATGTGAGATCGTAACGTTTTCTGTCATATAAGTCCCTTCAAGGGCATCCATTTTTAAGAAATATATTTGGGGAAATAGCCGTAATCTAAAATCTCCAATCAATTTTATATTATTTAAAACAGCGTTCATGGTTATAAACTGTGTCTGTTTGATGGGTGCATTAATCCATGAAAATGAGCTTAAATAATACATTCCAATGGTTGTATTTTTACTCACACGAAAAGATGGTGCAATTTCACCAACTAAATATTGTTGTACATCTAAAGTTTCTATCAATTCACCTGCTGAGTTTAGTACATTATTTCGTCTAAATACAATTGAGGGGTGTGTTCCAATGTTTAAAAGAAATTTATTAAACTGCATTTTTTTTCTAAACCAAAAAATAAAAGACCAAGGTTTTCCATCCAAAGAAAAACGTAATTGAGGTTCAAAAGCATATTTTTTTGAACCCAGTGAGTATTCCATGATTAAAGCTGGCTTTCCTAGTGATAAATTCGGTAAAAGGGAAATCCCATTTTGTGTAACTGTAATATTTCCAGAAAAATGACGATCAACCTTGGTGGAGTCGGCACCAAAAATGGGGTTAAAACTTATGAAACAAATTATACAAATTAAAAGAAAGAATCGAATACATCTGAGCGAATAGATTGATGATAATAATTGATTGAAAAACATAATGTAAAATAAATAATTCTTACAAATTTCGTGCAAAAAAATAACAAATCATGATATTTTTCAAATAATTTATTACGAAAATCAAACAATCAAATCCAATAAAAATAGCATAATGCAAGGGCAGCAATTGTCATGATTAGGAAGGCGGCAAATCCCAAAATGTTTAGCAGTTTGGAATTCACATAATCACCCATGATGGCTTTATTATTACTGATATGTAGAATCATTGCAATTAAAACTGGCGCGGTAACGCCATATAAAATGGCCGTATAAATGAGCGCTTGGATGGGAGAAATTCCTATATAATTGAGAGACAATCCCAATAAAAGTGAAATTCCAATTACGGTATAAAATCCACGTGCCTCATGAAATTTTTTATTCAATCCTTGCTCCCATCCAAACGTTTCAGCAAATATGTAAGATAAGGATCCGCTCAAAACAGGAATAGCAATTAATCCCGTTCCCAAAACCCCAGTAGCAAACAATAGGTAGGTCAATTCTCCTGCCAAGGGTTTTAAAGCCAATGCCGCCTCTTCCACTGTATCAATTTGGTGAACGTTTCCCTTAAATAAGACAGTGCCTGTCGTTAAAATGATAAAATACATTACAAATCCTGAAACACTCATACCAAAATCAACATCCAAATTCATTTCGTTGATAATCTTTTTATTTACGATGATGTGTTTTTTTTTCGAATTCATTTCTTCAACTTCAACAGATGCTTGCCAGAAAAACAAATAAGGTGAAATCGTAGTGCCTAAAATGCCAACCAGAATAGCCAAGTACTCCTCATTCCATTCCAATTTGGGAATAAAAGTTGAGGAAAGAATTTCTTTAAAATCTTGTTCAAATAAAAAAGGGACTATGAAATACACCAACATCACGACGCAAAGGTATTTTAAAACCGAGGCGATTTTCTGATAGGGTAAATAGATGATTAAAGCTAAAAGTAAAATGGTAAAAAAAACTGAAAAAAAGGAAGCATCAATTTGCGGGAACAACAGATTTCCCACTGCCCCCATCCCAGCAATATCCGCACCAATGTTCATCACAATTGCTGGAAATGAAAAAAGCAACATAAGATAAAGAACTGGCCTTGGATAGTGTTTTTTGAGTGTACCTGTTAAGCCTTGATTAGTAACCAAGCCAATTTTGGCACACATTTTTTGAATAGCGGACATTAAAGGAAAGGCTACTATTGCCGTCCAAAGGGTTGCTAAACCATAGGCCGCTCCCGCTTGAGAATAAGTAGCAATACCCGAAGGATCATCATCACTAGCACCGGTAACCAATCCAGGACCCATTTTCCTGACCCATGTAATCGCAGATTTAACAATTGACTTGGCCATTTGGGTTTTACCTTGTTTTAACTAGAAAATTTACTTATAATTTTACTGAGTCAATTTTAACAATTGAACGTCCATCAACCTTCAATTCGTAGGCTACTTGAGCATCCTTTCCATTGATCAAAACACTTGCATTGGCTGCCCCTGCCGGTGTGCTCATCACCTTATTTTCTGAAATCTTCGTACCAGTTATCACCTGATAGGCCAAATTGGTTTGATTTGTTTGCGTATTCAATTGCTCCCAATAAAAAACTAATTGTTGTGGGTCTTTTGCCAAACCAAAATTCTTTGCAGAGGATTCATTCGGGCTGGTTACTTTTTTACCTTCCTCAGTCACCAATTTAACCCCTCTATCCGAATCAGAACCAGAAAACCATGCCACATAATTTTGCTTATTGAATTCAACAGGAAATGCACCGTTGTGTGGACAACCTGCAATCTGCCAATTGTCTTTATATATATTTCTTGGAGCAGAAAACGTGGCCCCATTGTCCTTTGAATATATATGAGAGAAATCACGAATATCATTATTATTATCTCGATAATATACATTCAAAATACCTTTTGAATCTACCATCAAGCCAATATTACAACAATCACAAACGACAGGATCAATCAATTTCTCTGCTTGAAACTTTCCATTTTTAGTTACAGAAATACGCAAATCTCTTTCCTCAAATTTAGTACTGCCTTTCACATCTTTCAAATAAACTACCGCCACCTCATCATTGGCCAAGAGCGCAGCACCAAAAAATCCACGCATGAGCCCAGGTGTTGGATCTTGGTCCACAAAGGCAGGTGCAGTCCAGGTACTTCCTCCATCTTTTGATACCGAATAAGATACTTGTCCACCCCTACTAGGCTTACCTGGTTGAGCGGCTGGATTATTCATAAAAACTGCAAAATAACTTCCGTCTTTTTTAACAAATAGCTCTGCTTTCATTAATCGATTGCTACCAATTCCATAACTGGAGGCTATAGTCTTTTTATCAGAAAAAGTTTGTCCTTTATCTTTTGAAACAGCCATGCAAAGCGTACTTTTGCCATCCTTTTCTTTTTCCAACCACGTTAGGATAACATCTCCTTTAGAGGATTGCACCCAATTAGGAGCAGAATACGACTTTTCAACGTCTGAAAAAAAATTTTGCGCATTTGCATGAAAAAACAAACAACAAATGGAAGCAATTAGAAAAAGATTTTTCATAGGACTATTATTTATATTCTTTCAATTTATCAAATTTAACTTCAAAATTTTGACTCGCAATTTTTACCAATTTTTCATTTTCTAATTGAACAATTTGGCCAGTATATTTCCCATTGGGAAGTACAGAATATGGAATACTTATAGCTGCATTTCGCAAACATACAGAAAAGGGATGTAAAACTTGCTGACGAATATCAATTTGATGAAAATTTAGTGCATATACAATTGGCTTCAATTGTAAATTTTGTAAAACGAGGTAGAAACCATCTTGTCCATTATTGGCTTTAATTTTTAATTTATCGGCGATAAAAGAAATTTTATCATCAGCAACTTCCCATTTATAGGTTAATGGAATATTTTGAACACTCAGCATCTGATTTTTGCTCAACTGCAGATAAATTTTTTCCAACAAAGTAGGCAATTGATATACTTGATTAGAAAATGTCACCTGAATCACATCATTATAATATTTTCCGGCACTTGGTAAGCTGGAGGTAAAATCAACTAATGGTTTTGGCAAATCATTTAATTCTGTGATATTAGGAGCCGTTAAATCTACTTTTTTCCCTTGAATAAAATGGAAAAAATAATCTCGATTATTACCTCTTTGACTAATTGCTGCCGCAACATTGGCTCGATTAAATTGATAAATTTCTAAAGAACGAAAGAAATAAGAACTGAAAAAAAATAAAATTGAGAAGAGACTAATCAAATAGGCATACTTCTGATTTTGAGTTGAACATGCAATTTGAAGAACTAAACTTGCAAGCAAGACAGCGTGATTAATTCCATATCTGCTTTCAAAAACCGACTCCAAAGGTAAATTTGCTCTACTGATAGAATACAAGCCAACTGTTAAAATAACAAATAATTGCAAACTAATGGAAAAGTGAAATACTCTATTTGATTGATAAGCACCCCAAAATGCTTGGTAAAACCGATAAATTAAAAAGGGTATCATCGCAATTCCAATTCCTATAGATAACGGAATTTTTAAAGGAAAAGATTGTGGAAAAAAAACAGCCACAAATGCTCCCAAATAGGCACATGATGTTAAAAATATTTCCTTTATTAAAACAATATTTTGTAAAAGTCCATTTCGTTGAACAGGCTGTTGATAGCCATAGAGGTATAAAATAAGAAGGATTAAACCTGAAAAGGTCCATGCAATACGGTCTCTCTTAGAATATTCTTTCAGTAAGGGAACGGCCGCAAAAAATAATAAAAATCCATTAGCGCTGGTAAAAATGGCCAAAGCACCTACTCCTATCGCATAGCCTATTGGCATTTTTTGATACAAAAAATATAAGGCCATAAGGACAAAAAAGACAACTGAATTATGTTGCAAGGCACTGGTTGGCCAATAAAAATTGTGATAATAGGAGGCGTTCAAGAAAATATATACCAATGGTATGAAAAAATAAACTGAAAACTTCTTTTTAAAAAATAGATGTCCAAAAATACCAATCATCCCTAGGCTTCCAAAGATGCCCACCAAATTGAAAAATGTATAATTGATTTTACCAAGAATCGCATATTGAAAAAGGGAAACGACGGCTAAAAAACCTTCTCGATGTTCATTACATTGGGCAACAATCAATCCTAATTTATCGAAAAATGAATCATTGCCATAAAAAAATCGAATCACCAAACCATTGATAGCACTCCAATCATCAGCAAACGGAACGTTTGATTGAAAGGTAAAAAAATAGTAGAAAGAAAACAGTATAGGGGTTAGAATTAAAATAAAGGGTACTATTTTTTTCATTAATTCTCGAAAATAAGATTAAATTTACCCAATTTACATGATTGTTTGAATAAGTCTTTGCAAATCTAATGAAAAATATCCCTGCACTTGATGGACTCCGTGGACTTGCCATCGCCTTGGTATTGATTTTCCATTGGTTTCCAAATACTCATTGGATCAACACTTTACCCAATGGCCCTATTGGTGTCACTTTGTTTTTTGTTTTAAGTGGCTTCCTGATAACTCAAATCTTGTTATATAAAAAAGACCAATTTAGTTTTGGCGAAAACATCAAAAATTTCTTGGCCAGAAGAGCGCTTCGCATCTTCCCCATCTATTATGCTGTTTTGTTTACGATTGCACTATTATTTCATGCCCACATTGCCATCAATACCGACTTTTATGCGCATCCAATTCCATATTTTTTATACTATTACAATCATTTTTTAGAACAAACCAGCAATTGGTCTGACCAATTATCTCCCTATTGGTCTTTAGCAGTTGAGGAACAATTTTATGTACTTTGGCCTCTACTTATTTTATTGATACCAGGTAAAAAGCGACTACTCATTACCATTTTATCGACACTTCTTATAGGTCTAATTGCTCGTTATTATTTCATTAGCCTTCAAAAAGGCATTGGAGTTTACATGTTAACATGTATTGATTGCTTTGGATGGGGTGCTTTATTAGCCTACTGTCGAAAGGAAAAATATGATCTAAAAACAATTGCTAACATATTGTTTTTACCTGTGCTGCTCTGCTGGCTTTATGTTTGTTTGAAAACAACTGACCAAGACCTTTTAAAGGTCTTGTTTTTCAGAACTTTGACCTCAATGGTAGGTATTGGATTAATCCACTTTTGTCTTCAAAATAACATTTACAAAAGAATAATGGAATTTTCAGCCTTACGCTATTTAGGAAAAATTAGTTATGGCGTGTATTTGTACCACATGGTAGTGCCTCAATTGTTTTTCATCTTTTTATCTAAATTGACTATTAGCCTTCCAGCAAATGCTACACACATTGTTTCGGCCTTAATACTTATTGGTTTTTCAATTTTTTCTTATCATTGGATTGAACAACCCATTTTACGATTAAAAAGGCATTTTGAGTAAACATCAATCATTGACTATGTTAGTTGGGAAAAGCCTCATTTATCTATTTTTAACCTTTCTAATAATTCTTTTTACCCTTAAAAAAGAAACCATTCAACCTGCTCTAGAGAGAAAACCTCTTTTGTCTTTTTGGATTATCGGGTTCATTTTCAGATTGGCACCTTTTTTACTCATCTTTATTTTTGCAGGATTTGATGCCAGATCAGACGTTGTTATGTTCTATGATTCTGCCAAACATGCCATGCAGGGTGAAATAGTATATAAAGAATTTGAATCGGCCTATTCACCATTATTCGCCTATTTAACTTGCCTCCCTTTGTATATTTGGGACAGTCCGAAAGCAATTATTCTTGAAATGATACTTATCGAATTAGGCATTTTATGGCTTAGTTTACGGATGTTCAAAGTAACTATTTATTGGGGTTTGATCTATCTATGTCTACCAGCAAGTTTTGTCCTTTCGGTATTGGGCGGACAAGAAGATATTTGGATGTGGGGAATGCTTGCTTTTTCAATTTGGATTTTTGTCAAAACCAAAAACGAAATTGTATTTGGCATTTTGTTAGGTTTGGGATTTTTGGTTACAAAAGCATTGTTTATTTTATTGTTTCCTCCTTTTTTCTTTTTCATCAAGAAACGACTCCATTTTCTGGCTGGATTATTGTTAGTCGGAATTCCCTCTTTTATTATTTTATTTACACTTATGCAGTGGGATTTTCTCTTGCCAGTTCAACAAGCAAATGACCCACGTTTGCCAAATATTTGGACTATTTTACATCCCATTTCAAATGGTATAATCCCATTAGGACCAAAATGGATCAATTGGCTCGGCTTGGGTAGTTTATTTTTTTTCGGGCTATGGATCACTTATTCATTTAGAAAAGAGAAAATTGAAACATATGCCTATTCATTATTCATTGGCTTGTATGCATGGTTGATGATATGTCAACAATCTTCTGTCGTAAATTATGCCTATGCCATTTTACTACCATTGATTTGTTATTTTCATAAAAATATAGGTAGGCGTTTCTTAATATACCTTTGTATATTTAATCTAGGAGTTGTTTTACAGGCACCCTTATGGTGGAGCATGGGCATGCCTTATTTTCATTCGTTACAAGATTTAGCAAACGCAAAGGCGTTTGCAGAGTATTTCTTGGAATTCTGTGTGATGATCCCTTTAATTTGGGTCATTTGGCATACCGTTTTCAAAAAAAATAAAGTAATTTTGCTAGATGATTAAAATTGGGATAATCGGTTACGGATATTGGGGAATCAATTTATTACGAAATTTCCTTCATACAGCCAATTGCACTGTCACTTCTCTTTGTGATGCCCGACAAGAACGCTTGGATAAAGCCCTTTCGGTTGAAAAAAACCTACAGACCTACACGGATGTGGACGATTTTCTGGCGCATGCACCCATCGATGCTGTCGTAATTGCAACCCCGGTTTTTTTACATTATGCTTTGGCCAAAAAAGCCTTATTGGCTGGAAAGCATGTTTTGGTTGAAAAACCCTTGACCTCCTCTTCCGACGAAGCGAAAGAATTAATCGATATCAGTGAAAAAAATAAACTAGTTTTAGCAGTAGATCATACCTTTCTTTACACTAATTCAGTTCAGAAAATTAAATCCATCATTGATAATGGAGAAATGGGCACTTTGCAATATTTTGATTCCACTAGAATCAATCTAGGACTGTTTCAACCAGATGTCAATGTTATTTGGGATTTGGCACCGCATGACATTTCCATTCTACATTATTTGGTAAAAGAAAGGCCAATAAGTTTGCAATGTGTCGGACAATCTCATACCAATAACGGTCTAGAAAATATTGCCTATTTAAGTTTAAAATACCAATCCAATTTCATTGCCCATTTCACTTGCTCATGGGTATCGCCTGTTAAAATACGTAGAATATTAATTGGAGGGGATCAAAAAATGTGTTTGTACGATGATGTTGAACCAACAGAGAAAATTAAAATTTATGATACAGGATTCACTGCTAAAACAGAAACCGAAAAACATAAGCTTTTCATAGATTACCGTGTGGGAGATATCTACATCCCTAAAATTGCACAAAATGAAGCATTAGCAGGTTTAGCAAGTGATTTCATCCAAGCTATTGCTACAAATTCTAAAACCATGGTGGATGGTCATGCAGGTTTAGAAGTGGTTCAAATATTAGAAGCAGCACAACAATCTATTGCATCAGGAGGAAAGGAAATAAAACTACCATGAAAATCATCACCATCAACGAAAACAACCAATGCCTAAACAATGTAAGTATAGGAGAAGGTGTTAAAATTTACAGTTTTGTTAATGCTTACAACTGTTCGATAGACGATGGTTCGAAAGTAGGAACTTTTGTTGAAATTCAAAAGGGTGTAGAAATTGGCAAAAATTGCAAGATTTCAAGTCATACCTTTATCTGTGAAGGAGTAAAAATTGAAGATAACGTTTTTATTGGTCATAATGTAACGTTTGTCAATGATCGATTCCCTAAAGCCACCAATCCGGATGGAAGTATCCAAACCGATGCCGATTGGACCTTGGAAAAAACATTGGTAAAAAAAGGAGCGTCCATTGGCTCAAGTGTGACCATCTTGTGTGGAGTAACAATTGGTGAAGGTGCTTTAGTAGGTGCAGGTTCTGTTGTAACAAAAGATGTAGCAGCCCATACGATAGTGGCTGGGAATCCAGCCAAACCATTAAAAAAATAAAACATGAACATTCCTTGTTTGGATATTCAAAGGCAATATCAATCCATTAAGAAAGAAGTATTATTAAAAACAGAAGAAGTTTTTGATTCAAATGCCTTTTCGGGTGGACCTTATGTGGAGCAATTTGAAAAAGATTTTACGCATTTCAATGAAAGTCCTTATGCCTTAGGTTGCAACAATGGTACCACGGCCTTACACTTGGCTCTTTTGGTGGCAGGAATAAAAGCTGGAGATGAAGTTTTATTACCAGCAAATACATTCATTGCAACGGCTTGGGCCATTTCCTATGTAGGTGCCATCCCTGTTTTTGTTGATAATGATCCACATACTTGGGAAATTGATGCCTCACAAATTGAATCTAAAATTAGCGCCAAAACCAAAGCGATTATTGGGGTGCATTTATATGGCCAGCCCTTTGATGTAGAAGCTGTACAAGCAATCGCCCAAAAATACCAATTAATCCTGATTGAAGATGCAGCGCAGGCTCAAGGTGCTAGATACAAAGGCAAACGAGTAGGAAATTTCGGAGAAGTGGGTTGTTTTAGCTTTTATCCTGGGAAAAACCTAGGTGCCTTTGGAGAAGCAGGAGGTTTAACTGTCCAGAAAAAGGACTTAGCTGAGCACGTAAAAAGTTTACGAAACCATGGCATGCAAAAACGGTATTTTCATGATGAAATTGGATATAATTACCGAATGGATGGTTTGCAGGGGGCTATATTAAGTATTAAACTTAAATACTTAGAAAATTGGAATAATCGTAGAAAAGAAATTGCCAAGATGTACCGAGAAGGCATTCAAAATAAAGCCATTGCCATGCAGGCTCAACCCGAATGGGCCGATTCGGTTCATCATCTTTTTGTAGTTACCACCAAAGACAGAGAGCACTTTGCTTCCTATTTACAAGGGCAAGGAATAACGATAGGATATCATTATCCAGTACCCTGTCATTTACAAAAAGCATATGCGTATTTAGGCCATAAAGAAGGAGATTTCCCCAATGCAGAATATTTAGCAGCTCATTGCGTTTCTTTGCCCATGTTTGCTGAACTAACAAACGAGGAAGTAACCAAGGTCATACAAGCCGTTAACGACTACCGATAATGCAAAGTTGGTCTATTGTTATATTTTGTTTCAATGAAGTAGATACGGTAGGCCGAATCATTGAGAAGTCATATGCTACTTTGGAAAAAATGGGCATTGAAACCTATGAAGTAATAGTAGTTGATGATGGCAGTACAGATGGTTCGAGGGAAGTTATAAAAACGTACTTTAATAAATACCCCAATTTAATTGAAGCCTTTCATTCAAAGAATTTGGGGATTGGTCATGCCTTGCGAACAGGTTATTTTAAAGCCAAAAATGAGAATATTTGTGCTGTTCCAGCCGATGGTCAATTCGATTTAGACGAATTGATTCCATTCAAAGAAGTCCCAGAAAATAGTATTATATCCTTTTTTAGAAAGGAAAATACCACTTATAATTTTTTCAGAAATTCCCTATCAAAAGCCAATAAACAAGTTAATTTATGGCTCAACGGCTTTGAATTAAAAGATGTAAATTGGGTAAAGATTTATAAAAATGATGGCATTCGAAAGATGCAATTAGAAATTGAAAGTTCGTTGGTGGAAAGTGAAATTTGTGCCAAATTTTTATTGATGAACTATGAGATTAGGGAAATAGAATCCAAATACCTTCAAAGGACTTCTGGTGTCAGTAAAGGCTCAAGTTTCAAAATCGTATTACAAGCGCTTAGAGATACGCTGTATTTGTCTAAGGTGTTGAGGCGATACAAAAGAGAAAAGTAATTGATCTCAAAAAATCATCTTCTCATTTAGTCAATTGGTCTATTCATTTATTCAGGATATAAAATAATTACTAATTTTTATAAAAATTTTATAAAAATGTTCAGGAGTAAATTATTCTATTTCATTTACTTTTTATTGATTCAATTTTTTCCTCTAGCACAAAATTATTCCATAATTTTAGGGCGACCAACCCAAAACTCTATTACGTTAAGCTTACTTTTTGACCAAAATAGCGAATTTTATATTGATTACGGAATAGAGAGCGGAGCTTACAAAAACAAAACAAGCATAGCTTCCGTTTCTGCAAATGTACCTTTAGAATATAATTTAAGTGGATTAGCTAAAAGCACTCGTTATTATTACAAATTATTTTATCGAAAAATAGGTCAAGTCACCTACACAAGCTCTCCAGAATACCAATTTATAACTCAAAGAGAAACCAATTCTTCTTTTGTGTTCACTGTTGAAGCAGATGAACATTTATATGATAAAAAAGGGGTAGATAATTTATACAAAATATGTTTAGCAAATCAGTTGTCTGATAAACCAGATTTCATGATTTCCCTTGGTGACACCTTTGGTGATGACCATAACCCAACTACGATAACGAGTCAAGAGCTTAAGACCTTACATTATAATTATAGACCGTTTTTAGGAACAATTTGTCATTCCGTTCCATTTTACTTTTGTTTGGGAAATCATGAAGGGGAAAATAATTATTATATCAAACAAAACCCTCCTAATAATTTAACTATTCAAGCAACACTTTGGAGAAAGTATTACTATCCGAATCCCTTTCCAAATGATTTCTATTCTGGAAATTCTGAAGTAGAAGGATTTGATGTTGGTAATCCTGAAAATTATTACTCTTGGCAATGGGGTGATGCTCTTTTTGTGGTATTAGATGCTTATCGTTATCAATCTGTAGAAGGAACGAGTGAGAAACCCAAATCTTGGGACTGGACTTTAGGAAAAAAACAATATGATTGGATGAGATCTACCTTGGAAAAAAGCCAAGCTAAATATAAATTTGTTTTTGCACACCATATTCGAGGTCAAGACAGGGGTGCTTTAACGAATGCAAAACTGTATGAATGGGGTGGAAATGAGGGTGATGGCAAAACATATAGTTTTGATAAAAATAGACCAGGATGGGGAAAACCAATCCATCAAGTATTCAAAGACACAGGAGTAAATATCTTTTTTCAAGGACATGACCATCTTTTTGCTAAAGAAGATTTGGATAATGTTGTTTACCAAGAAGTACCAATGGCAAGTGACTCCACCTATGAAATTGGAATGCTTGCAAATGCAGATGCATATACAGCTAACCAAAGAAATGGGTCAGGCCATATAAGAGTAAGTGTTAATCCAGAAAACATTAAAGTGGATTTTGTAAGAGCCTATTTACCAGCAGATACTAAATCTGGCCAAAAACAAAACAAAGAAATAGGATTTACTTATACCATTGGGAAAAACTCAAATCCATTGGTATTGGGTACTGAACCAAGTAATAAAATTGCCTTAAAAGTAATACCTAACCCTGTTGATGAAAAATGTATCATTGATTTAAGTGGAACATACAAAGATGTTACTTTTCGCCTATATAATTTAAATGGGAATTTGATTTTGGAAACCAAATCATACCAATTTTCAACTCAAAATTTTCCAGAAGGAATTTATATTTTAACAGCAAATGTGGATGAGGAATTATACCATCAAAAAATTTTAATCAAGCATTAAAAATATGAATAAATTATTCAAATTCTTTTTGTTGATTATGTCATTTAATTCTTTTTCACAAAAAGTATTATTAAAAGAGTTTCTTGGTAAACCAACTCAAAATTCGATTGCCATTAAAATGTTTTTTGATTCAGAAGTGGAAATGAGCGTTCAATATGGACTAAAATCGAATACTTATACCAATCAAACCGGTTGGAAAACTGGAAAAACCTCAGAGGCAATTGAGATTGTGATTGATAATCTAAATTCAAACACAAAATATTTTTATCGGGTGCTGTTCCGAGCAATAAATAGTCAAGCCATTTCAATTCGACCAGAATTTTCCTTTCAAACACAGCGAGACCCCTTAACAGAATTTACTTTTATTGTACAATCTGATCCACATTTGGATGAACAAAGCGATTCAGCTTTGTTTAGACTTTGTTTAAAAAATCAATTAGAGGACCGGCCCGATTTCATGATTGATTTGGGAGATATTTTAATGACAGATAAACTTAAAAATAATGCTGGAATTATTCCAAGAGACACCATCATTTACAGAAGTAAATTATTTAGAGATTATTATGAGACCATTAGTCATTCAGTTCCCATTTTTATTTCAATGGGCAACCACGAAGGGGAGGCAGGATGGAATTTAAATAATACTGCAAATAATATTGCAGTTTGGGGGACTTTGGAAAGAAAGAAATATTTTATGAATCCATCTCCTAATAATTTTTATAGTGGTGATCAAACCAATCATTCATTTGTTGGCCTGCGCGAAAATTATTATGAATTTACTTGGGGAAATGCTCAATTCATTATATTAGACCCCTATTGGTATACTTCTACTAAACCAGATGCCAATAATGGTTGGCGATGGACATTAGGGAAAGAGCAATACCTTTGGCTAAAAAATATTTTAGAGAAAAGTAAATCAACTTTTAAATTTGTTTTTGCGCACCAATTGATTGGAGGTGACCCAAACGGAAGAGGAGGAATTGAATTTGCTGATTTATATGAATGGGGAGGAAAGAATTTGAATGGTACAGATGGATTTTCACAAAATAGACCAGGATGGTATAAACCAATTAAAGAATTATTTAAAGAAAATAAAGTAACTATTTTCTTTCATGGTCATGACCATTTTTATGCCAAACAAGATAAAGATTGTCTCGTATATCAAGAAACACCTCAACCTAGTCATCCAATTTTTTTAACCGCAAACCAAGCAAAAGAATATGGATATCTTGCTGGAAATATTATTCCTAATGCAGGGCATTTAAGAGTTACCGTTTCCTCAAAAGGGGTAAAAGTAGATTATGTTAGAGCCTATTTACCCAAAAATGAAACTTCAACAAGAAAGAATAAAGACATATCAACTACCTATTTCATTAATCCTAATGGTTGTTATGAAAACCAGACTTCCAATATTGTTTTATGGAATAATAATTATGCAGAAGAAATGGTTTTTCCAAATCCATTTGATCGATTTATTTCCTTTTCTTTTGTTGTGCCCACTGAAGATAGAATAAGTCTTTTTATAACCAATAATTCAGGTCAGGTTATCAAAAAATTACTTACTAATGCCTCAACAAATGATGGAAAATTTCAAGCCTATTGGGACGGGACTAGTGATAATGGAAATAAAATGCCTGATGGAATTTATTATTATCAATTAATAGGTGAAAAATTCAATATTAAATCAGGCAAAATAATTTTAATAAAAAACTAATGAAAATAATTTACCTAATCCTTCCTTTATTTTTTTTATTACTTTCCTGTAAAAAAGCTGAACAATCTGTTGATATTTTACCCTCAACGTTTGAAGCCTTTAGCACAACCTTCACAAATGGAGGTGAATTTCCGCAAAAATACACCTGTGATGGAATGGGTATTTCACCAACAATTTCCTGGAAAAATTTACCCTTAAATACCAAAAATATTGCCATTACCATGCACCATATTCCACCAACCGGAGAAAAACATGTTTACATGTGCATTTATAATATAGGAAGCCAAGTTACATCAATACCAGAAAATTCAACAGGAATTGGACAATGGGGAATCAATACGGTCAATGGCAAAAACACCTATACTCCTCCTTGTTCTCAGGGTCCTGGTGCTAAAATTTACATTATCACTGTATATGCATTGTCTGACTCTCCTGTGATCACAGAACCTACCAATAAAATTACCATGGATGTTTTACTTGCAGCAATTTCAAATAAAACACTGGCAAAATCTGCAATAACTGTAACTTATACCCGACCATAAATATGAAAAATTATCTTATCCTTTTTTTACTTTTCCCTTTATTATGTTGGGGACATTCTGATGGGCATTACCATCAAGGTGATTTTTTAAAAATTTGGCACTTGAAAAACGGAAAACAAATTGAAGGGAATTTTTTATTTGGTAAAGATGACTATATAAATGTTGAACAATTACAAGGAAAAATTATTTCAATTCCAATTACTACACTTAGCAATAGTGACCAAAAAATTGCTCAAATTAACATTCGGCATTATCAACATATCAACAAAAAACCATATTCATTCAACCTTCCTTCAGAAAAATTCACGCCAAATTCTATTTTTAAGGAAAGGTTATTAATTTTTTTGATGTTATTAGGCGTATTTTTCATTTTTAAACACGCCCATTATGAATCAAAAATTTCTACCTCCTTTGGAATCGTTAGTGTTTTTTTATTTCTTATGTGGGCATGTAAAAAAGAACCGGTATTGAATCCCAACAATACAGTTAGCCCAACATTAATTCCAAAAACATCTATAAGTTTTTTGGATTCAACCTTTAGTCCATTCAAAAAAATGGTATCTACCGATTATGATGAAAATTATTATTATGTCAATTCTAATGGAATACCAAATCACAACATGATGGTAGGTATTACCAGTTGGCAACAACAGGTGCCAATTCCTCAGGCTTATAATGGTTCTAATCATTGGTCTATTCCTTTAAAACCAGTCTATGATTCAAATCCACTAAGTACAAAGACTAATTTCATGAAAGGTGCAGTTGCCTTAGCAATTAATGGAATACCTATTTTCAATGCATTGAATAACAGAGGTGAGGATTCATTTGCTATTGGTGAATTAGATCAATGGGGAGGTCACTGCGGAAGAGCAGATGATTACCATTACCATGCCGCACCATTACATTTAAATAGTGTAGGCAGTAATAAACCGATTGCCTTTGCCCTAGATGGATTTGCTGTTTATGGCTCTAAGGAGCCTGACGGGACTCCCATGAGGGCTTTAGATAATTATCATGGACATGAAATAAGTAACAGTGTCTACCATTACCATGGCACAATTGATTATCCGTATGTTGTTGGATCAATGAGAGGTAAAGTAACGATAGACCCTAATACTCCAGCGCCTGAAAATCAAATCATACCACAGGCATTTGCTAATCCTGTAAGACCTGCCTTAACCGCTTTGAAAGGTGCAGTAATTACTAATTTTGAAAATATAAGTCCTAATTCATACCAACTCACTTACCAATTAAATGGTAAAAAATATTCTATTAAATACAGCTGGGTAAATAATATTTATACTTTTTTATTTATTGATCCAGATGGAAATCTTACAACCGAGACGTATACTCGCAAGTAACTGATTTGAATTATAATTGGTAATATATAATAAAAAAAGCCTGAATTTCTTCAGGCTTTTTTTTCGTGGTCGCGTAGGGATTCGAACCCCAAACCTTCTCATCCGTAGTGAGATGCTCTATCCAGTTGAGCTACGCAACCATTTCCCTACATTGGGATTGCAAAGGTAAGAAATCAAGTTGAAAATTGAAAGTGGAAAGTTAAAAAATAATAAAAAAACCACTTTCCACTCTCAACTTTCAACTCTCAGCTCCACACATTTACTTTCCCTTAAACTCCGCTTTTCTTTTTTGCAAAAATGCCATGACCCCCTCTGCAAAATCGGCCGTACGACCAGCCTCCGATTGCAATTCAGATTCCATTTGTAAAACTTCCTCCAAATTTTTGTTATAGGCCGCTTGCAAGCCTTTTTTCAAAAAGGCCAACACCCTTGTGGGTTTTGATGCCCATTCTCCCCCTACTTCTACCACCCTATTTTCCCAATTTTTATTTTCAACAATTTCAGAAACCCAACCCAAGTCTTTTGCTTCACTGGCATTTATTTTCCTTCCCGAACTTGCAATTTCAAAAGCTTTATGGTACCCAACCGACTGCATTAAAAAGGCCGTACTCCCCGCATCCAATGTCAAGCCAATTTGCACAAATAACTCCGCAAAAACAGCCTCCTCATGTGCTAATAAATAATCACAGGCCAGCGCCAGACTGCAACCAGCACCTGCCGCCATGCCGTTAATGGCTCCAATGACTGGAATTTCCAAACTGCGTAATGCCATAATCATTGGATTGTATGTACTTCGTAAAACATTCCCTAAGTCCGGATCCGTTATTCCAGATTTTAAATCAGCACCCGAACAAAAAGCTTTCCCTTCTCCTGTTATGACCAAGGCACGAACCGAATCGTTGCTTCGTGTTCGCTCAGCCACTTCTCTGATTTCGTGTATTAACTCCGAATTCAAAGCATTAAATACCTCCGGACGATTTAATTTGAGTATCCAATAGGTTGGATATTGAACGAGAGTTAAGTGGCGCATGGGAGTGGAATGTAGAAAGTGGAAAGTTGAAAATTTATATTGAAAATTAAAACAAATATATTAAACCATCACTAATATCGAATAATTATCCACTTTCAACTTTCTACTCTCAACTTCACACCTTCTTCCTCATTCTAGCCACAGCAATTCCCAATTGTTCTCTATATTTGGCAACGGTTCTGCGTTTTACAACAAATCCTCTTTCCAATAATAAATCTTCTAATTGCTCGTCGGTAAAGGGCTGATCCGATGGCTCAGATTCAATGATTTCTTTGAGGATATTTTTGACCTCTCGAGTGGAGAAATCCTCGCCTGACTCGTGCGTGATGCCTTCCGAGAAAAAATATTTCAATGGATATATTCCAAAATCAGTTTGAACCGATTTGGATGAAACCACGCGAGATACAGTTGAAACATCCATTTCAATCAACTCTGCAATGAGCTTCATTTTCATAGGTTTCAATTGGGCATCATCTCCCGATAAAAAAAACGAATATTGAATTTCAACAATACGTTGCATGGTTTTCAAAAGCGTTGCATGCCGCTGCTGAATAGCCTGAATAAACCAATTGGCAGAATCTAACTTATGCTTTATAAATGTAACTGCCTCCTTTATTTCCTTGTTCTCCTTACCTCCTTTATCATAGGTTTCCAACATTTCATAAAAAGACCTACTCACTCGCAATTCAGGAGCATTTTTACCATTCAATTTTACTTCTAATTTACCGCCAATATTGGTCACCAAAAAATCAGGCTGCAAAATGGGTGCAATGTCACCATCTGAACCTCCACCCGGTCTTGGATTGAGTTTTGTAATAAGGTGAATTACCTGCTTAAATTGGTTATCATCAATATTCAACTTCTGACGAAGTTGCGTATAATGTTTTTTCGAAAAGGCTTCAAAATATTGATCTATTACAAGGATAGCCCACTCATTTACCTCATCTCCATGATTTTTACGATGCAATTGAATGGATAAACATTCTTGTAAATTACGAGCCCCAATGCCTGGCGGATCCAATTGCTGCACCTTGTGTAACACTTGTTCGACTTCCTCTAAATCGGTTACAAAACCGATCGTGAATTCTAAATCATTGACAATACTCTCTAAATTCCTTCGCAAATAGCCATCGTCATCTAAAGAACCAATTAACTGCTGGGCTATCAACTGTTCACGTTCATTGGAAACAACAAAACCTACCTGCATCATTAGGAATTCTTCTGAACTCGGAACTACAGAAATCGGACGATCGCGCGTTTCTTCATTTGGGTCATAGGAATCACCCGCCATTTTATATCCCGCATAATCGTCTTGGAGATAATCATCCACTTCAAACTCCTCCCTCTCTAAATCATCTACACTACTAGACTCGCGCTCATCAAACTCTGTGCTCTCATCTACACCCTCTTCCAAAGCTGGATTCTCTTCTAATTCATCTTCAATCCTTGTTGCTAACTCGGCAGTAGGAATTTGAAGCAACTTCACAAATTGAATTTGCTGGGGAGATAATTTTTGTTGTTGAGAAAGCTTAAGAACCAATTTACCCATGAACAAAGATAAGAAAAAGTGATAAGAGTGTCTAAAGTCACTTATTTTTCATATTTTTACAGATTAATTGCCCTTCAAATAAATTTATGCAAATTAAAGAAATACTTCAGTTAAGTCCGACTGAACAAGATATTACTGTTAAAGCTTGGGTTCGTACCAAGAGAGTTTCCTCATCCGTTGCATTTATTGCCCTAAATGATGGTTCAACCATTCACAACATCCAAGCTGTTGTAGAAGAAAATACTGTTCCAGAAGAAACATTAAAATTAGTGACCACAGGTGCATGTATTTGTGTACATGGCCAATTAATTGCTTCTCAAGGACAAGGCCAGGCGGTAGAAGTAAAAGTGAATTCAATTGAAGTCTACGGTACAGCAGATCCTGAGAAGTATCCTTTGCAACCCAAAAAACATTCATTGGAGTTTTTGAGAGAGATTGCTCATTTGCGTCCTAGAACCAATACTTTTTCGGCAATTTTGCGCATCAGACATGCGCTGGCCTATGCGGTGCATAAGTATTTTAACGACCACGGATTTTTCCTACTTCATACTCCTATCATAACAGGTTCAGATGCAGAAGGTGCTGGTGAAATGTTTCGTGTTACCACCCTACCGGCTATAAATCCTCCGCTAACAGAAGATGGCGCAATCGATTATAAAGAAGATTTCTTTGGCAAAGAGACAAATTTGACTGTCTCAGGTCAGTTAGAAGGCGAATTAGGTGCTTTAGCCCTATCGAAAATATATACTTTCGGACCGACTTTCCGAGCAGAAAATTCCAATACCACTCGCCACTTGGCAGAGTTTTGGATGATAGAGCCAGAAATGGCCTTTTTCGAATTGAAAGACAACATGGATTTGGCGGAAGATTTCATCAAATACTTGGTAAAATATGCCTTAGATAATTGCAAAGATGATATTTCATTTTTAGAAAAAAGATTAATAGACGAAGAAAAAACAAAGAAAAAAGAGGAGCAATCAGAAATGACGCTATCAGAAAAACTTCGTTTTGTAGTAGATAATACCTTTGAGCGCCTTACCTATACGGAGGCTATTGAAGTGCTATTGAATTCAAAGGCTCACAAACAAAATAAATTTACCTACCCTGTTAAATGGGGAATCGACTTACAAAGTGAACACGAACGCTATTTGGTAGAAAAACAATTTAAAAAGCCAGTGATTTTGACAAATTATCCAAAAGAAATCAAAGCCTTTTACATGAAACAAGATGAAGATGGCAAGACTGTTCGCGCCATGGATGTACTTTTTCCTGGTATTGGTGAAATCATTGGAGGATCACAAAGAGAAGATGATTTAGATAAATTGGTACAACGTACTAAAGAAGTTGGGATTCCTGAAGAATCGATTTGGTGGTATTTAGAAACCCGTAAATTTGGTTCTGCTCCCCATTCAGGATTTGGACTAGGATTTGAACGCTTGGTATTATTTGTAACAGGCATGGGGAATATAAGGGATGTAATTCCTTTCCCTAGAACACCGAAATCAGCAGAATTTTAAAATATGAAAAACGCCTGGAATGGTATTTTAACCCTACTAAAAGAGGAAAAAAATGCAAGAATTCATGCATTTTCTACTTTAGCCGTAATCCTTTTGGGAAATTTTTTACATTTTACTTCGGTTGATTGGCTTTGGATTACATTAGCCATTGCAGGAGTTTGGACAGCCGAATTGTTCAATTCTGCCCTAGAGCGAATCGTTGATTTAGCCTCCCCAGAATTAAATCCACTGGCAAAAAAAGCAAAAGATTTTGCTGCTGGTGCTGTTTTAGTAATGGCCTTATGGGCCCTTATTGTTTTTTTACTAATTGCCATACCAAACTTATTGATATTTATAAGCTTTGGAAATCGATAAATGATTAGATACATTTTATGAAAGAATACGGATCCAGTGTCCAGAAATTAGTCGATTATATTCTAACAATCGATGATCAAGAAAAAAGAACTAAGTTTTCTTTTATTTTGGTGGAATTAATGAAACAAATTCACCCAGGCATGAAGGATAATTCACAAGATTATTACAAAAAGCTTTGGGATGATTTGTATATCATGTCCAATTTCAAATTAGATGTTCAGGGACCATATCCTCCCCCATCAGCTGAATCAGTTGGTAGAGCGCCTAAAAGGGTGAATTACAACCAGCATTTTTTACGTTTCAAACATTATGGAAGAAATGTAGAATTACTGATTTTGCGAGCTATGGCTGAGGAAAAGGAGGAAGAAAAAAAATTATTAGTAGCTTACATTGCCCGATTGATGAAAGGCTTTTATGTAACCTGGAATA
>JBEBDG010000004.1:0-25092 GCA_041157165.1 Bacteroidota bacterium | reverse complement strand
AACTTTTTAGGGAATGATTCACGAAATGCAATTACTTTTGCAGGAATATTACTCATTCTATCGGCAATAGCTACTTGGATGATTCAATCTAAAAAAGAAATAAAAGAATAATATGAGTGTTCTGTGTATTGGAGAGGCCCTTATTGATATGATATGTACTGACAAGGGTTCCTCTTTGTCGGAAGGTCAAAATTTTTTAAAAAAACCTGGAGGAGCTCCCACAAATGTGGCCGCTGCTATTGCCGCATTAGGCGGCAAAGTAAGTCTTAGTGCTAAAGTTGGAAATGATCCCTTTGGAAAACATTTAGTGGATGTGATGGAAAATTTCCAAGTGGACACAACTCATGTTTTAAAGGATAAAGATCACTTTACGACTTTTGCATTTGTTTCTTTGATGCTTGATGGAGAAAGAGATTTTGTTTTTAATCGTGGAGCTGATGCCCACCTAACTATAGAGGAAATCAAAAAAATAGATTTAAATACCTTTTCCATCATTCATTTTGGTTCTGCAACCGGTTTTTTAGAAGGCCCATTAAAAGAAGCTTATTTTTATTTGTTGATGGAAGCAAAAAGGCGTGAAAAAACCATCAGCTTTGATCCTAATTACAGGCATTTACTATTTGGCGATAAACAAGAGGAATTCATCCATTGCTCTAAAGAATTCATGCAATTTGCAGATTTTATGAAATTAAGTGATGAAGAAGCCATGCTCATCACCAGAGGCGAAAATTTGGAAGAAGCCACAAAATCATTATTACAAATGTGCAGAGGTGTATTCGCAATTACATTAGGAAAAGAGGGTACACTGTTGGGCCTAAATGGTCAAACGGTAATTATCCCTTCCATTCCTATTCAACCTGTGGATACAACTGGCGCTGGAGATGCATTTGTAGGTGCCCTATTATACCAACTGGATCAATTAGGTAAAAAAGTAAATGACCTATCAGAAATGGAATGGAATGGTTTGGTTCAAAATGCCAACAAAGCAGGAGCCAGAACTTGTGAATTTATGGGTGCAATGGAGGCCTTTAAACATTTAAACAATAGCATTTTTAATTAATTCCTGTGTACAATATCTCTCTTACCAATACTCTTTTAAAATTTGCCCAGTTACATAAAATTGGCAAGACTGTAAATGATCAGCAATTTTTAACCCGATTTATCGCAAATATTGATGAAATACACCATATTTTTCAAACTATTTATGGAGATACCCAATCTTTTGATAAACAGTTTGAAACTTTGTTAAATAGTATTTTTCAAACACATATTGACCGAAGTAAGTCCTTAAAAGAAAGGGATGACCAAAAAAACAAACAGGGGAATTGGTTCTTGAGTAATCAATTGATGGGCATGAGCCTTTATGTAGATCGTTTTGCAGACAATCTAAAGGGTATGAAATCAAAACTCGATTATCTTGAGGAATTGGGTGTAAATTATTTGCACTTAATGCCAATTTTTAAAAGTCCTGAAGGTGAATCGGATGGTGGATACGCAGTCTCGGATTTCAGACAAGTTGATGAACGCTTTGGAACTAACCAAGATTTAGAAAATTTTCAAAAAGAACTCCAATCAAAGAATATGTATTTAATGATTGATATTGTTCTTAATCACACCTCTCATCACCATGAATGGGCTCAAAAAGCCAAAGCCGGTGACAAAGAATACCAAGAATATTTTTATTTCTACAATGACAGAAAAATTCCAGATCAAATGGATGAAACCATGCCTGAAATTTTTCCAGAAAGTAGTCCCGGAAGTTTTACCTATATTCCTGAAGTTGACAAATGGGTAATGACTGTTTTTCATCACTACCAATGGGATTTAAACTATCGTAATCCAAAAGTTTTCAATGACATGTTGCTAAACATATTCTATTATGGAAATTTAGGAGTTGATGTTTTACGAATTGATGCACCTGCTTTTATTTGGAAGGAAATGGGAACTACCTGCCAAAATTTACCAAAGGCGCATAAATTATTACAATTAATCAAATTATGCACTGAGGTGGCAACACCCGGAATGGCATTACTAGGTGAAGCAATTGTGGCCCCTGCTCAGATCATGCAATATTTTGGTACAGGAAGATTCACAAATCATGAATGCGATGTTGCTTACAACGCAACTCATATGGCCCTTCAATGGGACGCATTAGCTACTGGCGATACCAGAATTATGCTTGCGGCACAACATGAATTACTAAAAAAACCATTTGGAGGAACTTGGATAACCTATACCCGTTGTCATGATGACATAGGATTAGGGTACGACGACTACATGATTGACCAAGTTGGTTTCACTCCCTATTTACATCGCAATTATTTAAAAAATTATTACGGAGGAATACAAGAGGATTCTCCTGCATCTGGAGCCTTATTTGCAGTCAATCCAAAAACAAATGATGCTCGAATATCTGGTTCATTGGCTTCATTATGTGGTTTAGAAAAAGCAAAAGCTTCTAAAGATGCAAATAAAATAGCCGAAGCCATTCAAAAAATAATCATGATGCAAGCACATAGCTTTATGCTAGGTGGTATTCCAATCATTTTCTATGGCGATGAGGTTGGGTATGAAAATGACTATTCTTACCTTCAAGATGCCGGAAAAAGTTATGATAATCGTTGGATGCACCGACCTGTTATTGATTGGAAAAAAAATGCATTGGCTAAAAAGAAGTCGTCGATTGAACATACAATTTTCAAAGCTACTCAACAGTTAATCCAAATCAGAAAAAGGGAAGAAACGTTTGCTGATTATAAAAATTTGGAATGGATTGATAGTCACAATAAGTCAGTCGTAGGGTATATCAGAAGATGGAAAGACACAAAGATTTATTGTCTTTTTAACTTCAGTAATGAATCGCAACAATTAACTCATTATATTTTTGAAGAGAACGGAATAAAACCACAAAAGGTTAAGGATTTAATGAGTGGCAATGAAATTAAAATTGGGATGGATCACGACCATTTAGGTTTTAAACCATATGGTTTTTTTATTTTGAAAGAGAATTGATTTATATTCCTCTCCCCTCAATTTAGTTGTAAAAGTATTTATTTAATATTTCTCAAATAATCTTTATTTGAAAGATTTTCCTTTGGAGGTATTTCGTATGCTTTTTGATAATCTTTTCTTTTTAAATCACCATTTTTGATTGATTTCAAGAAATTCATCCATGCAAATGGATTGGTAAGAGTCAACATTGGACTGTTATAAAAAGCCTTATTTGCTTGTGCAAAAGTCATTTGATCGGAGAAATTTCGAAAATTTGAAGCAGCACCCATTCCTGCTTGCATGGCAAATATTTTTAGATCCGATTTATCCAAATTATTACGAGCGTTGTCTCGTAATTTTTCATCCGGTAATTTCATATCCAAAAAAGCCTGTTTGAATTCTGATTCATCTGCATGACGGTACACTTTAACTTCTGCCAACATCGTTGATTCCTCTTCCATCTTGATGACCGTCTGATGAATTTGCTCATTATCTTTTGGAACAATGTATAATTTCTTTTTAAATCCTACATAGGAAAAAATGAGGGAATCGCCTGGAAATACTTGCATCTCTACAATGCCTAAATTGTCACTCAGAGCACCCCTACCTGCTACTGGATTATACAAATAGGCCAAAGGCAAATATTCTAAATTTCTAGAAGAGACAACACGTGCTGTAAAAAAAACTGTTTTATCTTGTCCTTGAGAAAAGGATTCGAAATTACCGAAAAGTAATAGCAAAAAAATGATAATTATTTTTAGGCAAGATTTCATATCGCAATTTGCAAAAAAATATCTTTCAATGCTTTTAAATTTTGTTAAAGAAACTCAGTTTCTTCAATCACTTTTTATTGGACATCCAGAACTATTAAAATAACTTCAAAAATGGAATAATAAATGGAATTGATAAAAGTAGTCCATCAAAACGATCTAAAAATCCACCATGCCCTGGAATGGTGTTTGCCGAATCTTTAATATTGATACTGCGTTTTAGTAATGATTCTACTAAGTCGCCATAGGTACCAGCAATAACAATAATCACGCCAATTATAATCCATTCTAAATTGGTATAATTGGTAAAATATTTTCCTAAAATAAAGGCAACAATCATAGCAGCTATAAATCCTCCCAAACTACCTTCCCAAGATTTTTTGGGCGAAACTCGTTCAAATAATTTAGTTTTACCAAATTTAGTCCCAGCAAAATAGGCTCCAGAGTCACTTGCCCATAATAAAAATAAACATCCTAAAATTATTTGAGGATCGTATGTTTCATTTTTCATAAAGGCCAAAACAGTTAATAAAGCAAAGGGCAAAGCCACATAAATAATCCCTAAAAAAGTATAAGCTATGTTTTGAAATGGATTTGAATCGTTTGGTTTATATAATTTAATAAAGAAAATTAAGGTCAAAAGTGGTGAAAGGATGTAATAATTTTGATAGGCAATCATTCCCTTTTCAATAAAAAAAGTCAACAGATGTAATATAACTCCACAAAATGTGCCATAAAATTTCAATGGAAGATTACCTTCCATGGTACCTATTAATTTATAAAATTCTAATTGCGCAAAAACGCCAATTAAAAGAAATAAAACTAAAAAGGTGTAATCGCTAAATTGGATGCAAAATATTAAAAAGGGTACTGCAACAATGGCTGCAATAACTCTTTGCATCAAATTTGACATATTTTTTAGTTCCATAATCTTATTGTTCTAAAAACCTTTTTGCTTGATCAAAATCAGAATTAGCCACCAATAATTCCGCAATACCCAATTGATAAGCACTTATTTTTTTATTTAAAATAACTGCTTCTATTGCACAATTTTCTTTTAAGTTAATCCTTACTATTTCTAAATGTTCTAAACTTTCAGATGTTAATAGCACTTTCCAATCTTTCATATAGTTTTAATCACTGATTTTTTTGTTGACTTTTTTTTCACTGATTAAAATTTCCTGATTCCTTCTACTTAGATTTACAATTTTAATCGATATAATCTTCTCATATAAAAAATTACTAATACTAAAGAAATAATTACCACATACAACTCATTATTCATAGAACCCTCTATTGGGTCATATTCAATCAATTTTAATTGGTATAAATAGGAAGCTGTTACGCCTAGCGCATTATTAAAAAAATGTGCAAGTACAGGCACCCAAATATTTTTATACCAAACGTACAAATAACCAAAAAATGCACCTAAGAGTAATCTAGGGAAAAATCCAAAAAACTGAAAATGGATAAAACTGAATATAGCAGCACTAAGCCAAATGGCAACGTGGGTATTATTCAAATAATTTAAAAATAAATTCTGAACTACTCCTCTAAAAAACAATTCCTCACCAAGGGCTGCCATGAAACCGATGGTCATAATTCCTAAGATAAAATCTAAATGTGAATCAAAATGCAATAAAAGTTTGGTTGTTTTTTCCATAGCCAATTCACTTGAACGCATCCAAGTTTCAAGGTCCTTATAGGCTGTTGGCAATACCATATTTTTATTCAATTCAATAATATATTCCAATAATGGGGTTCCCACAACCATTGTAATGATCGCCCATAAAAATATATGCCAAGAAATAGACGAATTAGGACTTAAATCACTCAACTCTTGTTTAAAAATATATTTATTAAATGCCCATGCTGCACCAACAAAGGTACCTAAAGAGGTAAACCATTGCATCGCCATGAATGCCCTTTGTCCATGATTAAAATTTGTTGGATTTTGCATGAAATCCATTAGCATTTGTTGTAATTGAAGGGTATTTGATCCCGGCTTTACACTAATATCTAAAATCATGAAGGCAGATAATAGTCCTATGAATTGACCTATAAATGCACCTAACATAGTGAATCCAGATAATACAAGCAATCGAGACAAAAGCTCAATTAAACGGAATCCTAAAAATTTATTATTACTTTCTCCCATAATGCTCGTAAATTTAAGGAATTTTTGTAGAGAATGGTAAAAATTGGACATATAGAATTAGGAGAGTTTCCTTTATTGTTGGCTCCCATGGAAGATGTATCAGATCCACCTTTTCGTGCGGTCTGTAAATCCAATGGTGCTGATTTGATGTATACTGAGTTTATTTCTTCTGAGGGACTTATCCGTGATGCTGCAAAGTCTGTCCAAAAATTAGATATTTTTGATTACGAAAGACCCATTGGAATACAATTATTTGGTAGCAATATTGAAACAATGGCCGAGTGTGCTAAAATATCCACGCAAGCGGGACCAGATTTAATCGATATTAATTATGGTTGTCCGGTCAAACAAGTGGCTTGTAAGGGAGCTGGGGCAGCTTTGTTACAAGATATTCCCAAAATGGTAGCGATGACTAAAGCTGTTGTAGACGCCACTCATTTGCCAGTTACCGTAAAAACTCGTTTGGGATGGGACGATTCCACCAAAAATATTCAAGAAGTTGCCGAAAGATTGCAAGATATTGGAATTAAGGCACTCACTGTGCATGGTCGAACCAGAGTTCAGATGTATAAGGGAGTGGCAGATTGGACATTAATTGCAAAAGTAAAAGATAATCCAAGAATTAAAATTCCTATTTTCGGCAATGGAGATATAGATTCTCCCGAAAAAGCCCTTGAATACAAAAATAGGTACGGCGTAGATGGAATTATGATAGGTAGAGCCTCAATTGGCTATCCTTGGATTTTTAATGAAATAAAGCATTTTCTAAAAAATGGAACCCATTTAGCACCTCCAACCCTAGAAGAACGTATTAAAGTTTGTTTACAACATCTTGAATTTTCAATTAAATGGAAGGGCAATCATGGAGGTATTGTTGAAATGAGAAGACATTATGCCAATTATTTCAAAGGATTAGATCACTTTAAACCCTTCAGAAGTCGACTGGTAACCTCCCCTTCGTTTGATGAAATCAACGAAATATTAAATGAAGTAAAAGCCTATTATTTAAATTCCGCACATGTCAACGCCTAAAGTTAAATCCATTTGGATCATTCTTTCGATTGCAACCCTATCATTAGTTTGGGGCAGTTCATTTATTTTGGTTAAAAAAGCGCTAGTTGCTTATTCTCCAACCCAAGTAGGCGCTTTGCGTATTTTTGCTGCAGCTCTATTTTTCATACCTATTTTTATTTTTCGAAGAAAACATATTCAAAAAAATCATTGGATTTTTTTGTTTTTAGCTGGTTTAACAGGCAATCTTTTACCTTCGATTCTTTTTTCAATAGCAGGCAAGCATTTGCCATCTGCCATTTCAGGCATGTTAAATGCCTTTACGCCATTATTTACATTAATTATAGGATTAACTCTTTTTGGACAAAAATTCAATCCAAAACAAACCATTGGACTCATCGTAGGTTTGGTAGGTTGTTTGGGTTTGTTATTATTTGGAAAAGACCTTCAATTGGATTTTAATATCCATACGATTTGGGTAATTCTGGCTACATTCCTATATGGCATTAATTTACATATTGTACAATCTAAATTATCAGATTTACATCCTTTAACTTCAACCTCGGGTGTATTTATGCTAATTGGCATACCTGCTTTTTTCACTTTAGTTGGGAACGGTTTTTTTGAGGTGAAAATTAATAGTGAATCCACTTGGCCTCTTTTAGCTGGAATTGGATTAGGAATTGGGGGTTCTGCGCTTGCAATGGTAGTATTTAATCAATTGATCAAATGGACTGACGCCATAATTGCTAGTTCTGTAACTTATATTATTCCAATAGTAGCACTTGGATGGGGATTGTTGGATGGAGAATCTATTTATCCTATTCAAGTCCTATTCATGCTCGTTTTATTGGCAGGCGTCTATATGGTCAATAAGGCAAAAAACTGATATTATTTTTATTAATATCGTTTATCAAACAACTTTTAAAATAGCTCATTAGCTTTATCCTAAAAATAGGATGAGCGAAGAATTATTGTATCAACTTTGGGTAGGAAAAGCCATTTTAACCCATTCATTGCACACGATTGATGACAAATCACTACTTATAATCAATCCAGGAAAAAGAAATCATTATTCAGGACCTGATTTTGAAAACGCCCATATTCGAATTGATGGAATCGATTTGTTTGGTTCTGTTGAAATTCATGTAAAAGCCTCAGAGTGGCATATCCATAATCACCATTCAGATAAGGCATATTCAAGTGTTATTCTGCATGTGGTATGGATCAATGATAAAACAATTTATGGCATCGATGGAAGTAAAATACCCTGCCTCCTTTTAAATCAATTTATTCGTAATCCCTCTAAATACATTCCTACCACTTCTTCCCTATTTGCTTGTAAAAACCTCATTGATCAGGTTCCACAAAATATTAAGGATGAAATGAAAAAAAGCTGCCTAGACCTAAGAATTAAACAAAAAGTAGAGGAAGTGGAGCAAATATGGAAAGATTGTAAAAAAGATTGGGAAGAAACAATTTATAGAACGATCGCAAAATCTATGGGTTTTCATCAAAATGCAGAAAATATGTATCGACTTGCCAGCTCCCTTCCATTAAAATTGTTGTGGAAATATAGAGAAACACCTTTTCGAATAGAGGCCCTATTGTTTGGACAAGCAGGATTATTAGATGATTTTCCCCATCCAGAATCGATTGATCTCATGAAAAAAGAATACGTTTTTCTAAAACATAAGCATCAATTAAGCAATGAATACCTAGAAAAATCGAATTGGAAATATTTTAAAATGAGACCTCAAAATTATCCAAACAATCGGATTTATGAATTGGTTTATTTAATAAAATCAAATTTATCCTTACTTACCCTATTATTGGACATACAAGATCTAGCAAATTTAAAATTGTTTTTTGAAATGCATGTTCAAAATAAAAGAAAGGCATTCGGTGAACAAGCATTTAAAAGCTTAGTCATAAATGGAATTGTTCCCATTTTATTTGTATATGCAAAAGATAAAATGGATAAATCGTATGAGCTTAAAGCCTACTCTTGGTTAAGAAAATTAAAACCCGAGGGGTATGCAATCGAAAAAGAATTTAATGAAATTGGATTAAAAGCTGAAACTGCAGCAGATTCACAATCATTTCTATTTTGGAAAAAAAATTATTGCGCAAAAAACTTATGCAGTTCATGTAAAATTGGAAAATTGGTATTCTTAAAAGAGTGATTTATCGATTGCTCGATATTATTTATCGATTGTAGGAAAATAATTTCCCTATTTTTTCGTAAAATGCATTAATAATTTAAAACTATGCAAGATAAATTAAACAGAAATGAATTTTTAAAATCATTAGGATTTAAAGGTGGTGCCTTAATTGCCTTGTATTGTGCAGGTCAGGGACTATCTTCCTGTTCTTCCGATTCAAATACTGTAGTTCCTGCTTCTGTTGATCTAACAATTGATTTAAGCAATGGAAGTTATGCTGCATTAGCGAATTCAGGAGGATATGTGGTCGTTTCAAATGTTGTTGTTGCAAATGTAGGTGGAGGAAATTATGTAGCCGCTTCCATCACATGTCCACATGAAAACAAAAACGCTATTCGATTCCAATCTGGAGCATTTTATTGTCCAGAACACGGCGCTTCTTTTAATACTACTGGGACTCCAACAAATGGAATTACCAGTAGAACCTTAAAAATATATACCGTGACTAAAAACGGAACAGTTTTAACCATTAAATAAGCTATTGAAATCGAAATGATTTCAATAGCTTTTGCACCTTATCTTTTTTAAATCTAGCCACATCTTCATCCCATATCCAAAGAACAATAGGAATTTTTGGTATACTGTTTAATTCATCAGCCTTAATAGATGGATTTCCTTTTTTCGTTTTAATTACAACAACTCCATTTGCACCTCGAACACCATATAGAGCTGTTGAAGAAGCGTCTTTTAAAACCTGTACACTTTCAATATCTTCTGGATTTATGGAATTGATATTGCTTTGAGAAATGGGAACATCATCGACAATATACAGAGGGCTGTTGGCATTAATTGAACCTATTCCTCTAATTCGAACCATGGTGGTGCTCCCAGGGGTACTACTCCCACCTACAAATACTCCAGCCGCTTGTCCGGCAATTTTTTGAGTAATATTTGCTCCTTGAATCTGACTTATTTGTTTTTCTGATAGAATTATATCTTTCGATGTTGTTGAACCTGTTTTTTTTGAATTTATGGATTGATAAACTCGAGGAGTAAATTGTATACTAAGCCCTTTCGAACTAAATGTACTACTTCCATTTTCAATGTTTATTTTTTCAACGTCTGGTAAATATACAAATGAAGTATCATTTTTAGGCGCATTTGAAAATGCATCCTGAGGATCCATAACATAAATCCAAAGTGTATCATTTAATACTCGAAAAGTACGATTTGCCCTAAGAAAAGAACCTTTTGGATTTAATAAAGCACTAGTAGAATTTGTTTTCGAAAAATAGGTTTCAAGAATTAAAAGTAAATCTTTGGAAGCAGTTGTTTGTGCTTGCAAAAATATGGAACAAAACAAAAAACATAAAAATGGAAAAAGTGTTTTCATAAATACAATTAAGTAGAAAACTTCTTCAAAAATATAGATTTTTTTTAATAAAAAAAGCCCCTATATAAGGGGCTTTTTAATTTGTTGACCTACCAGGACTCGAACCTAGAACGACTGAACCAAAATCAGATGTGTTACCATTACACCATAGGTCAATCACAAATCGAGTGCAAAAATAAGACCTTTAGCCTAAATTATCAAATACAGAGGCAAAAAAAATAAATTAATTATTCATTTAAACCTTAATCCTTTGATATTTAGTTTATTTCAGCAGAAGACACCTGAGCTTCTGCATTTATTTTCTTTACCAAACCTTGTAAAACCTTTCCAGGTCCACATTCTATAAATTCAGTTGCTCCGGCAGCAACCATTGCCTCTACCGATTGGGTCCACAAAACCGCACCTGTTAATTGATCAATTAGGTTTTTCTTTATTTCTATTGGATCTTGAGAAGCCTTTGCATTTACATTTTGAAAAATCGGACATACAGGTACTTTCAATTCAGTCTGTTCAATTGCCGCCGCTAACTCTAAACGGGCAGGTTCCATGAATGGCGAATGAAATGCACCTCCTACGGGTAAAGGCAATACACGCTTGGCACCAGCAGTCTTTAATTCTTCACCCACTTTTTCTATACCTTCTAGGCTTCCTGAAATCACTACCTGTCCGGGGCAATTAAAGTTTGCAGCGACCACTTGTCCTTGCGACTGATTGCAAATCGCCTGAATGGTATTATCTGGTAAACCCAAAACAGCTGCCATTGTACTTTTTTGAATTTCACAGGCCTTTTGCATAGCTAATGCTCGCTTTGAAACTAATTGTAATCCATCTTGCCAAGATAAGGCACCAGCCGCAACTAATGCAGAAAATTCTCCCAGAGAATGACCAGCAACCATTTCAGGAGAAAAGTCCTTCGCCAACTTAGCCACTAATACAGAATGTAAATAAATTGCAGGTTGAGTGACTTTGGTTTGTTTTAATTCTTCTTCTGTTCCTTCAAACATTACCTTCGAAATGGAAAATCCCAATAGTTCATCAGCCTCCTTCATTATCTCCTTTGCTAAATCAAATTGATCAACTAAATCCTTTGCCATACCTGGAAATTGAGAACCTTGACCTGGGAATATGTAAGCTTTCATTTTTTAATTATTAATTGTAAAGTGTTATTATAAATTTTTTCTTGGCCCACCGAATCACTGGGTCACAAAATTACCTGATAAGCTCCACCCAACCTTTTAAATACCTTCTTTTTAAATTCTCATCCTCAATATCAAACGTTACCGAGCACTCATAAAAATAAGTAGATGGAGCGGCAAAGTTACCAGCTTTATTTTTACCATCCCAACCAAATTGATTGATATCCCCCTCGTATTCATACACTATTTGTCCATACCTATCGACAATTTTACAAACAATCTTGTTCACAAAGCGCGGACAGTACATAGGTAACCAAATATCATTTTTCAAATCTCCATTGGGTGAAAATAAATTCGGTAATTCAAAATTTGGACAATTATCCAAGCATACTACATTACTCTTACTACTTTCAAGCCCTCTCGAATTCACAGCTGTTACATAATAACAACCCCTAATGAAATCTGTTTTTACATGTTTATAGGATAATAAATCTGTGGTAGAGATTAATTTAAAGTTGCCATTTTCTGTCGGCGAATAATAAATATTGTATTTAACGATATTGAGGTCGCAATTAGTACCAGTTGCTGGTACCCAATTTAGGCTGTTTGTAAACGAATCAAAAACACAAGTTTTTGATTCATTCATTTTTAAACAATCTAAATTTTCAACTTTTAAAACAGGTGGACATGGTTTTAGGTTATTAGATGGTTCTTCTCCACTATTTCCACTTCCCCCGGGGTTTGAATTGGATTCTGTGCCTGCAACAAAACATATTTTACGGGAAGCATTGACCAATTTTACATTTGAAAGTAATGGTTTGTATTCACCTATTGTTTCAACTACATAACAATAGGTAGAATCTTTTTTCAAAACGACATCAAACTTTCCGTCCTTTTCAAAATTGTCCTTCCCATTATCAGAATATACAAAAGTGCTTTGAGAGGCAACCGAGACATCGGCAATTTGATTCAATTGTCCGGATTTACTTGGATACTCGCGATATAAACGATGAATTTGAAAATCGTTACTCCATGGCACATCTGCAACCCAAGCCAAATCTATTTTATTACTATTTGAACTTTGACCATATAAATACACATTACTTGCTTGATTACTAGCATCCATTAAAACGATTTGACCTTTTTCAGAATAATAAAATTTTACTTTATAAGAATAAATTTTATTTGATGTATTTAAACCTATATCAATAAAACTCGTATCTGCAATGGCTGGCTTGATTTGACCAGGCAACAATGCTGAAACATTTTTAAAATCGGTAGAGGTAGTACCATCTGCTCGAAGGACTTGGTAGTAATAAGGACCTTTATACAAATTAGTATCCAATTTGATTGGTCGGGTCCACTTTACTAAAATTTCGCCCAAATTTGTATCCGTTTTCTTCACAGAAACATTTGTAATGATTGGAACCGAAGTTGGAATATAAATACAAGATGTATTTGACATGATACTAACATCTTCAACTCCATTTTCGTTCAAGAAAGTCACAACTGCCACGTATACATAATTTTTATTTTTTCCAACATTGATGTCTTCAAATTGAGTTACATTTGATTTTAACCTGGCTATTTCAGTAAAGCCCGGTAAGGTCATTCCCGTACTACAAGTACCGTTTATTGCCTCTAAACAATTGCCTTGCTTTCTGTATAAAATAATTTGAGCATTGCTTAAATTACAGGTGTAATTTTCCCATGAAACAATAATTGCATTGGCACCTTGTTTAATAGAAGTAGATAAGTTAGATACGGAAGGAGCCAAAACTCTTATTTTCCAGATTTTACTATCTACTAATTTTTCACTGATCCCATTACTTATTGGTGGAGTATCCGAAACTTTAAAAAATACATCATAAGGTTGTTTTGTCACATGCAAACAATTCGTTTGCCAATTGAATATTCCAGTGGCCGTTCCTGTCTGATTTGCTGCCGAGACAAATGTTGCATAGGCAGGTTTAATTGAATAAACCGTATCTATTGCATAGACATTTCCAGTACTTACGATGGTCATTGGATCTGTTCTACCCGTTTTGGAAGGAATATCAGTAGCAGTAATGGTTCCTTGGACCTTACTTCCGGCAACGACACACACATCGGGTGGAACCGTTAATTTAGGAGGTCTGTTATCTAAATCTTTAACCTCTATTTGCATGTCTCGAACAGTTTCTGAAATTTTCACTCCATTTCTCCATTCTTCAATAATAAATGCACAATTGTATTTACCTACTTGACGAGGTACATTCCAAATTAAATCCCCCGTTCGAGCATTAATGGTAAAAGTGGATAGGGAATCATTAGGTTGAGTAAAACCAGGTGCCATTGTTCCACGACTTAAACCCGAACAAATATTTTCATCTCCCGTTTTAGATACACTTAAACGATAGGCTAAACTATCCCCTTCAGCATCCACTGCATTTGGATTATGAATGAATGGTTGGCCAACTACGGCCGTTAAATCAACGGCTGGATTTAAAAGCAATGGGGTAGAATTTTGACCTAAACCAGCATTAATGGAAAAAACAGTTTCGACATAAAAGGGAACTTCAACTGAACGGGTAATATTTAAAACCCCTTCATTACGATTAGGAATGGCTACTGAAACCTTGTAAGAAAGTGCTGCTGCTGGATAAGTATAAGTATATTTATAAATATTTTTAAGCGTTCCATTTCCAATATTTTGGGGAGTTCCACAACACCTTGCCACTTTATGAATTCCCGAACCATCTCCAAAACAAAAATTAACATCTACCTGATCACGATTCGCGGCATTATCTTCAGTATAGGTCGTGAGAGTAAATTCAAAAGTGAGTGTTTTATCTGAAACACGTTTGACCGTTATTTCTCCTCCTTTTAAATGCGTTCCAAACGAAGAAAAATTTAGAAAAAATCCAAAAAAGAACAGATAGAATATTTTATAAAATTTCTTACTGGCGGCCATATTTATCGATTAACAAGATGAATTTACTACTGAAAATTTAAAAATATTAAATTTTACACATTTTTTGATGAATAAATTTGATAGACAAATTTTTCGATTGTAGTTTTGATGTCAAAATTTTACAAAGTACTCTTGAAGGTACTTTTTGATTTAAATTTTACTTAAACATAAATAATTTAAAGATGTCTTGGTTAACTAAATCATTCAGTTCATCCCTAGGCAAAAAGCTATTAATGGCCGTTACCGGTCTTTTTTTAATCAGCTTTTTGATCATTCACTGCTCAATCAATGCCCTTGTATTTTTACAGGATGGTGGAGAAACTTTTAACAAAGCAGCAGAATTCATGGCTACCAATCCTTTAATTCGTACCATGGAGATTGTTTTGTTTTTAGGTTTAATTGTTCACATTGTTGATGGTTTACGTTTGCACTTTGAAAACAAATCAAAAAGACCCATTGCCTATGCAGTGGTAGATGGCAAAAATAGTACATGGTACTCTCGTTCAATGGGGCTCTTAGGTACATTGTTGTTGTTATTTTTGGTATTGCATTTATCTCACTTTTGGTTCAATGCACGTATTGTTGGAAGCATTCCAGAGGAGATTACAATGTTTAATAAAATGAAAGAAGTATTTGTAAGCCCATTCCCTGTAATTGTTTATGTTTTAGGTTGTGGCTCTTTGGCTTATCACCTAATGCACGGATTCCAAAGTGCTTTTCAAACCATTGGGTGGAATCATCCAAAATATACACCAGCCATTAAATGGATTGGAAATGTTTATGCAATTTTGGTTTCCATCATTTTTGCAGCAATGCCAATCGCATTTCATTTTAACTTGATTCAATAATCCTCAGCCGATACGATAGATATGACAAAATTAGATGCTAAAATCCCAGAAGGCAATTTAGCCGAAAAGTGGACCAAATATCAATCCAGTGTACCTTTGGTAAATCCAGCTAACAAGAGAAATCTTGAAGTGGTGGTAGTAGGATCAGGATTAGCAGGTGCTTCTGCAGCGGCCTCATTGGCAGAATTAGGATACAAAGTAAAAGTATTTTGTTTCCAAGATTCACCTCGTAGAGCACACTCAATTGCTGCACAAGGGGGTATCAATGCTGCCAAAAATTACCAAAATGATGGCGATTCAACTTATCGCTTATTTTACGATACCATCAAAGGCGGTGACTACCGTGCAAGAGAAGCCAATGTGCACCGTTTAGCTGAGGTATCTGGCAATATTATCGACCAATGTGTAGCACAAGGTGTTCCTTTTGCACGCGAATATGGCGGATTACTTTCTAACCGCTCATTTGGTGGAACACAGGTTCAACGTACTTTTTATGCTGCCGGACAAACCGGACAACAATTGTTATTAGGGGCTTACTCTGCATTGCAACGTCAGGTAGGCATGGGTAATGTCCAATTGTATACCCGTCATGAAATGTTGGATGTTGTTGTTATAGACGGAAAAGCAAGAGGTATTATTGCACGAGATTTGGTAAGCGGAGCATTAGAAAGACATTTTGGACATGCCGTTTTATTATGTTCTGGTGGATATGGGAATGTATTTTATTTATCCACAAATGCCATGGGATCAAACGTAACGGCAGCTTGGAAGGCCCATAAAAGAGGTGCCTTTTTCGCCAATCCGTGTTACACTCAGATTCACCCAACTTGTATTCCCGTTTCAGGTGACCATCAATCAAAATTAACATTGATGTCCGAATCCCTTAGAAATGATGGTCGAATTTGGGTACCTAAAATGAAGGATGATCCAAGAAAGGCAAATGATATTCCAGAGGATGAAAGAGATTATTATTTAGAAAGAAGATATCCAGCTTTTGGAAACTTAGTTCCCCGTGATATTGCATCACGCGCAGCTAAGGAAAGATGTGATGCTGGTTACGGAGTTGGAACATCTAAAATGGCTGTCTATTTGGATTATGCAGCTGCCATCATTCGTTATGGTAAAGCAGAAGCCAACAAACGTAACATTTATAACCCATCTGATGAGGACATCAAAGTGATGGGTAAAGAAGTAGTAAAAGAAAAATATGGTAATTTATTTGATATGTACAAACAAATTACCGGTGAAGACCCATATGAAGTGCCAATGCGAATTTATCCAGCAGTTCACTACACGATGGGAGGACTTTGGGTGGATTATAACTTAATGACAACCGTTCCTGGTTTATATGCCTTAGGAGAGGCAAACTTCTCAGACCACGGAGCAAACCGTTTAGGTGCTTCCGCGTTGATGCAAGGTTTAGCTGATGGTTATTTTGTAATTCCTTATACAATCGGAGCATACTTAGCTTCAGAAATCAGAACACCAGCTATATCAACAGATTCAGAAGCTTTCGCTGCTGCTGAAAAAGAAGTGAGCGATATGTTGTCGAAATTGATGAATATCAAAGGAACCAAGCCAGTAGATTATTTCCACAAGAAATTAGGAAAAATCATGTGGGATGAATGCGGTATGGCTCGTAATGAAGCAGGATTAAAAAAGGCCATCAAAGATATTCAAGCATTAAGAAAAGAATTCTGGAGCGATGTTCGTATTCCTGGAGAACTAAACAATTTCAATCCTGAATTAGAAAAAGCCTCTCGAGTTGCCGACTTCTTAGAATTAGGAGAATTGATGTGTCAAGATGCATTGAATCGTAATGAAAGTTGTGGTGGACATTTCAGAGAAGAATATCAAACAGAAGATGGTGAAGCATTACGCGACGATGAAAAATTTGCATACGTTGCAGCTTGGGAATTCAAAGGTGAATCAAACTTTGAATTACACAAGGAAGAATTGAAATACGAAAACATCAAAATTGCTCAAAGATCTTATAAATAATCATACAATGGAAGGAAATTTAAACCTTACACTTAAAATCTGGAGACAAAAAAATGCCAACGAAGCTGGTAAATTTCAAACCTACCAAGTTTCCGGTATTTCAGAAGATATGTCATTTTTAGAAATGATTGACGTGTTGAATAACCGTTTAATTGAAGAAGGAGATGACCCAGTTGCCTTCGACCACGATTGCCGTGAAGGGATTTGTGGTATGTGTTCTATGTACATCAATGGTAAACCACATGGACCGAATAAAGGTGTGACAACTTGCCAATTGCACATGAGAAGTTTTTCTAATGGAGAAACAATCACTATCGAACCTTGGCGTGCTGGAGCTTTTCCAGTAATTAAGGATTTAGCTGTAAATCGTTCTGCTTTTGACCGTATCATCGCCGCAGGAGGTTTCGTTTCTGTAAATACAGGAAATGCCCAAGACGCGAATAGCATTCCAATTCCAAAAGAAGATGCAGACGAAGCGTTTGCAGCTGCAGCTTGTATTGGATGTGGAGCATGTGTTGCAGCATGTAAAAATGCCTCAGCCATGTTATTTACCTCAGCAAAAATATCTCAATTGGCATTGTTACCTCAAGGTCAAGTAGAAAGATCTAAAAGAGCTCAAGCTATGGTAGCTCAAATGGATGAAGAAGGCTTTGGCGCTTGCACTAACACAGGTGCATGTGAGGCAGAATGTCCAAAAGGAATTTCCATCGAAAATATTGCACGAATGAATCGTGAATACTTTTCTTCGGTATTTACTGCTAAATAATTTTATTTGAAAAATAGATGGCCCTCGAACCCTCGAGGGCCTTTTTTTGCCCTATGTTTTTAGAACCTCAATTATTTACACCCTTACAAACTCCAAGCTCCTCAGGTTGGATTGAAGTAATATGTGGTTCCATGTTTTCTGGTAAAACAGAAGAATTGATTCGAAGATTAAAACGTGCAAAAATTGCCCAATTACGTGTCGAAATTTTCAAACCTGCTGCCGACCATCGATACCATGAAGAGGATATCGTTTCACACAATCACAACAGTATTCGGTCTACACCTGTGCAAAGTGCTTCTGAAATTTTATTATTAGCTGGAGATTGTGATGTTGTCGGATTAGATGAGGTACAATTCTTTGATAGCAGCATTATTGAGGTCTGTAATAATCTGGCTAATCAAGGTAAACGAGTTATAGTAGCTGGATTAGATATGGATTTTAAAGGAGTCCCTTTTGGTCCAATGCCCCAATTAATGGCAATTGCAGAGCATATTACCAAAGTGCATGCCGTTTGTGTTCAATGCGGTGGTGTTGCACAATACTCTTACCGAACAGTAAATGAAGAACAAACTGTTTTATTGGGTGAAACTGATTCCTACGAGGCTCGTTGTAGAACTTGTTTTAATAAATCGACTCATTAATGCCCAAAGATCCAAGCTATAAAAAGGTTTTTCAACGCATTAAAGCAAAAAAACCGAGAGATTTAGATCAACAATTTCATCAAGCACATGAAGAGGTTTTTGAAAATTTCGATTGTTTAACATGTGCAAATTGCTGTAAAACAACCAGTCCTATCTGGAATGAAACCGATATTCAAAGAGTTTCAAAACTTTTAAAATTAAAAATTTCAGATTTTTTAGACAAATATTTACAAAAAGACTCAGATGGGGATTGGGTATTCCAATCGGCTCCTTGTCCTTTTTTAGATGCTGATAATTACTGTCAAATATATCATGATAGACCCAGGGCATGTAAAGAATATCCGCATACAGATCGTAAAAATATGATGGGTATATTGGGTTTAACAGCAAAAAATGTTTTGATATGTCCGGCAGTTGCCCAAATTATGGATAAATTGGAGCGAAAATATTAATTTCAATCCTTATTTGGTTTTTTACTTAGATCAAAGTTGAAATTAGAATTAATTACAAGGCCATTGTTGTATTGAAATACATTTCTACCATTTACTTCCCTTCCCAGTTGTACAATTTGACTCAAAAAGCCACCTTCTAATCGAAAAGATGAATTAAAACGATATCCAAATAGAAATCCAAATCTATTTTGATCAAACACATTTTCATTTACATTATTTCCAAAACCAACCAAAACCTCATCATAAGTAGCTAAATATGGCGTTTTATCTTTGATTTCATTTCCTTTCAAAGGAATTTGCAAGCGCAACATATAGCGCATTCTATTTAAAAATGGAAATTCGTCTTCGCTGTTCAAGGTAGCATTTGAATACCTCCCTACAAAACGTTGCTCTAACATAAAACGATGAGATAATTCAAGAATTGAAACCTTATCATTTATAGTTGCCATTTCATAGAGACGATGTTCCGTAAAATCTTTTCCCATGCCATTCAAAGGAATCTCTCCATAGGGAAAAGTTTCAATCCAAGCATATCCAGCCCTGAGTTGAACCTTTGGATGTATTTGATAATTCAAACCTAGTCGCATCAAACTTTGTTGCCAATAAGAAATGTAATCATCTCTTCTCCATTGGTATTCAGTATGGATGCTCCATTTTTTATCTAATTTGAAATTTCCAAAATATCCATACCAACCAATATTATTATAATTACTAATTCTTGTATTTTGTGAAAATAAAGTATTGATACTTATTAAAAGGAATATTGTACAAATTAAATGTTTCATTATGATTTAATTTCCACAAAAATAAGCTTAAATCATTATATTTTTAGATTGAATTATCATTGTTTTCCAAAACATTGTTTCAATCTATCAAACAATTACATAAATTATCCCGATAATTTGAATTTATACCTAAATTTCATCAAATTCGCACTTTGAATCTTAGTAATTACAATGGCATTAACAGAAGAATATTTAGGAATAGACGTTGGAGGAACAGGGGTAAAAATGGGTGTTGTACATCCAGATACAGGTCAAATCAATCATTTCCAAAGCTATGATACAGCAACTTGGAGAGAATCACATCACTTTTTAGAGCGCTTTGCGGATGCCATTGCTTTATTTTTATACCAACATAAAAATATTCACAAAGTAGGAATTGGATTACCAGGAACTTTAACTAAAAATCGCCGTACACTTATTGAAATTACAGCGATTCCAGAAATAAATGGGGCCCATATCATTGATATGTTAGAAAAGAGATTTCCTGACCACCAGTTTTTCATGGAAAATGATGCCAATGCTGCAGCATTGGGTGAATTTTATTTCTCGCCCGAAAAAGCAAGCATGCCTGAAGACTTCATCTTCATTACATTAGGAACTGGTGTAGGTGGTGCAGCTGTTATCGACCGAAAAATCTTTTTGGGTGGAGATGGAAATGCGATGGAACCCGGACATGTACCTTCCAGAAATAACAAAGTTTTAGAAAGAAATGTTGGAAAAAAGGAGCTACTTCAACTGGCTACAGCAATGCGTGCCAAGTATACAGGCAAAACCACATTAGCAGATGATGGCACCATTTCAACTACTGCATTGGTTGTGGCAGCAGAGGAAGGCGATGAATTGGCACTTGCGATATGGCACGAAGTAGGTACCATGTTAGGAGATATGTTGGTAAGTTTAATTCGTATTTTAGATATCAAAAATATATTTATTGGTGGTGGACTTTCTGCTTCCTACGATTTTATTTTACCCAGCATTGAGACTCAATTGAATTATTGGCTAACGCCTGCCTATTTAGAAAAATTATCGATTAAAAAAGCATTATTAGGAAATGATGCCGGACTCCTAGGAGCCGCATCTCTCTGTTTTTAAATTAAAAACCAGGAACAAAACGAAAAAAAATAAAAAATATTTCAATGTTTTTCCAATTTTTCACAAAAAAATACTTGTTAAGTGCAATTTGGGTGAAAAATAGTTTGACAATCTGATATTTAATTTTAATCTTTGCATCGTTTTTGAACCCCAAAATCTTTTATAAAATGTCAGATATTGCAGAAAAAGTAAAAAGCATCATCGTTGAAAAATTAGGAGTAGAAGCATCAGAGGTTACTCCAGAGGCATCTTTCACTAATGATTTAGGAGCTGACTCATTGGACACAGTTGAGTTAATCATGGAATTTGAAAAAGAATTTAATGTTTCTATTCCAGATGATCAAGCTGAAAACATTCAGACTGTTGGCCAGGCGATCTCCTATTTGGAAGAAAACGCTAAGTAATCGAAACGAAATAGAAATTATGTCAATTAGTAACGAATAATATCGAAGAATTTTCTTCTTTATTCCTTACAAATTGACATTTTTTTTAAAAAAATTAACATAATGGAGCTAAAACGAGTTGTTGTAACCGGATTAGGAGCATTGACTCCCATCGGAAATACAGTAAAAGAATATTGGGATGGCCTAGCCGCTGGAAAAAGTGGATGTGGTCCCATTACCAAGTTTGATGCAGAAAAATTCAGAACTCGTTTTGCCTGTGAAATAAAAGATTTCAAAGTTGAAGATTTCATACCCGGAAAGGAAGCTAGAAAAATGGATCCTTTTACCCAATATGCTGTAGTTGCATCAGATGAAGCAATTGCAGATGCTGGATTCGACATGGAATCACTAGATAAAAACAAAGTAGGTGTTATCTGGGGCTCTGGGATCGGTGGTTTGAAGACTTTTGAGGATGAAATGATTTATTTCGGAAAAGGTGATGGTACCCCAAAAATCAACCCTTTCTTTATTCCAAAAATGATTGCCGATTCAAGTTCAGGACAAATATCTATTAGAAATGGATTTCGTGGACCCAATTATGTGACAGTTTCGGCTTGTTCATCTGCAAACAATGCAATTATTGATGCTTTCAATTACATTCGTACGGGTAGAATTAAAGTATGTGTAACTGGTGGCTCGGAAGCGCCCGTAACGATTGCATCTGTAGGTGGTTTTACCGCAATGCATGCGATGTCGACTCGAAATGACGACCCTTCTACTGCTTCACGTCCTTATGATCAAGATCGCGATGGCTTTGTAGTGGGAGAAGGTGCAGGTGCCTTGGTCCTTGAAGAATATGAGCATGCAAAAGCAAGAGGAGCAAAAATTTATGCGGAACTGATAGGTGGTGGCTTTTCATCTGATGCTCACCACATTACTGCCCCCCATCCAGAGGGATATGGTGCTTTACTTTCTATGCTAGATGCCTTGGAAGATGCACAAATCAAACCTGAAGAAGTAGATTATATCAATACACACGGAACATCCACTCCTATTGGTGATCCACAAGAATTAAAAGCAATCATGGATTGCTTTGGTGAACATGCATTTAATGTAAGTATTTCATCTACTAAATCGATGACTGGGCACTTGTTAGGTGGTGCGGGAGCAGTTGAAGCTGTTGCCTCTGTTTTAGCAATTCAAAATCAATTTGTTCCACCTACAATCAATTTATTTAATTTAGATTCAGAAATTGATCCACGTTTTGATTTAACACCAAACATTGGTAAATCAAGGAAAATCAACATTGCCTTAAGCAATGGATTTGGTTTTGGCGGTCATAATGCCACTGTAATCTTTAGAAAAATCGAAGGATAAATGTCATTACGCTCTCTATTAAAAGGTTTCAATCTTGTACCCTTAGACGAACGAGAGAAGTTTTTGAAAAAATCTGTAAAATACCTTATTGGAGAAAATCCAACTAATTTACAAATCTACAGGTTGGCATTTTTACATTCATCCGCTTCCAAAGAAAGTATTTCAAAATCATACAAAGAATCCAACGAGCGATTAGAATTTCTAGGTGATTCTGTTCTTGGTATGGTCACTGCATCCTACCTATTCAAAAAATTCCCTTTTAAGGATGAGGGATTTTTGACAGAAATTAGATCTCGAATGGTAAGTAGAGAATCTTTAAATTTATTAGGAAGAAAGATAGGATTAGATAAGATTATCGAACATGAAAACCAAAACAGAGCCGCTCTATCCAGGTCTAGTATGTATGGTGATGCAATGGAGGCCTTTGTTGGTGCTATTTATTTAGATAAAGGCTTTGCCTTCGCTCAAAAATTTATTATTAAAAAGCTTTTAACTCAACATTTTGATTTAGAATCGGTTGTACAAAACAATCCCAATTTTAAATCAATTTTAATAGAATGGAGTCAAAGAGAAGGCAAAAAAATCATTTTTGAAATCAGTGAGGATGGACACCATCACAACAAAGAATTTACAGCCTCTATTTTATTGGATTCAGAAAAAATAACAGAAGGTAAAGGTTATTCAAAGAAAAAAGCAGAACAAACCGCAGCCATGAAGGCTTGCGAGTTTTTAGATATCAAGTAACATGGATACTCCGAACATCTATTTACATTTTTGGGCAGATGGGTCAGAAAAAATTTCATTTCAAGAAATTTTAACTTGGAATTTAAGCGCAGAAACTTTAAATACAATCAGGAATGAACTGTATTCCCAACTTGTTTCTGAAAAAATCAGTGAAATATTTCCAAATATTGATTGGACAAACGCAAGATCTTTTGAAAAATGGGAACAATTTGCTGAAACACTGCTTTTACATATCCAATTTCCTAAAAATGTATGGGAAAAATGGCTCTCAATTCTAGAAGAACCTTACGAGACGAGAGTTGAACAAATGGAAGAACCAGAAATAAGAGCGAATGATCTGGATTATTCTTATTTGCAAAACCCATTTCCTGAGTATGTCAGCCCTGTTGTAAATGAAAATGATTTACTTACTGCAGATGTCTATTTTGTACAAAATGAACCTGAGGCTTCTATCCCAGAGCAAGATGAAAATAATAAGCCAGAGCTTTTATCTCAAGGAGAAAAAAAAGTATTTGAAGCTATTCAATTAAACGATGCTCCACTTCTAAAAAAAGTAGAATCTCAATTAGTAGATAAACTTTCCAATTCAATTAGTTTATACCAATCAATTCATTTTACAAAAGAATTATTTAAAGGAAATAATCAAAGATTTCAACAATTTATACAGTTTGTCGACGAACAAGCAAATCCAACTTTTTGGAAAGAAGAAATTGATCAACAATTTCCTGAACTTTTCGAAATTTCAGAATCAAAAGCATTAGATGAACTTTTATTTCTAATTGAAAAGAAATTCAGTTAGTTGATTCTATTTATCAGTTTTAAAGAATAACATTTTTTGATTTTAAGCTAGCTTTGGTGAGTTGTATGAAAACTTGCCTAACCTACTTATTATTATTAATCTGGAGCCAAATTTGGGGCCAAAACCAAGCTGTGAAACTGAATTCAGAAGATGATCAAATAGGATTTTACGATTATCTGCTAAACAACCCCCTAGATTTAAATCGATGTTCTCAAGAAGAACTTAATCAAATCCATTTTCTTAGCTCTGAACAAATCAATTCTTTTCTTTCCTACCGTGAAAAATATGGACAATTAATACATATTTTTGAACTTCAAGTAATTGAACATTGGGACATAGGCACCTGTAGAAATATCAGTCAATTTGTTTTTATATCCTCAAAAGCCTCTAAAGATATACGCATTTCAAATTCCTTATTCCTATTAAGATTTGAAGAGACATTGGAAAAAGCAATTGGTTTTGAAAAAAACGGTAAAGCCAGTAGTTACCAAGGTAATAGGCTTAAAGAATTTATAAAATTCAAAAACACGTCCAATCCAAGAATTAAATTTGGATTTTTAAGTCAAAAAGATGCAGGTGAAAAAAATCCCTTAGATTTTTATTCATTATTTGTTGAAATAAATCCAA
>JBEBDG010000003.1:0-28047 GCA_041157165.1 Bacteroidota bacterium | reverse complement strand
ACTCAAATAATTGTTTTTTCTCAAGATTAATCGTTTTTGACTCGGATTCGTTTTGCCAGATTTGTTCCAAATTTTTATTGAAAAACATTGGAGGCTCATTGAATTGGTAAAATACAAAAACTAAAATCCCTACCAATAAAATAAAGAATTGCATCGGTATTTTTAAGAAACCATTGAGCAATAATCCCAGTTTACTTTGAGAGGTGTTTTGTGCTGTTAGGTAGCGACCTACTTGACTTTGGTCTGTTCCAAAATAGGATAGTTGTAGAAAAAATCCGCCTATGATTCCAGACCAAATATTGTAGCGGTTGTTGACATCAAATTTCCAATCAATTAAATTGACTTTTCCCATCTTACCTGCTAAATGTAGCGATTCATTTAAACCAATGTCGATTGGTAATTGTTTCAGCACAAAAATAGCTGCTACAATCATGCCACATAAAACCACAGACATTTGTAACATTTGAGTGTATGAAATAGCTTTTGATCCTCCCAATACACAATATAAGGTTACGATTGTTGCGGTAATTAGGTTTGTTAATGCTAAGTCCCAACCTAAAAGGGTTGATAAAATGATGGAAGGCGCAGCAATTGTTACCCCAGTAGATAGTGCCCTTGGTATTAAGAATAAAAAACTAGTTAAGATTCTGGTTTTTGCATCAAATCGTTCCTCCAAAAATTGATAGGCTGTGTAAATTTTTAATTGAAAGAATTGGGGTATAAAAGTGATGGAAAGAACAATCATAGCAATGGGGAGTCCTAAATAAAATTGGACAAATCGCATTCCATCGGTGTAAGCTTGACCCGGAGCAGATAGAAAAGTAATGGCAGAAGCTTGTGTTGCCATCATGGAAAGTAAAACATGATACCATGGCAATTCTCTGTCGGCTAATAAAAAACCTTGCAGAGAGTGCTTGCTTTGTTTGCCTTTCCAGCTACCATAAGCCACTATTCCTCCAATGGTGAGCAATAAGGTAATCCAATCAAATAGTTTCATTATTGATATTTCTTAGTTAATAGGATGAATGAAATGATGATAATTGCCAAAAAGCTTGTTAATGCCCAATACCAAAATTTCCAGTACCTCGGATGCTTATCCATTGTCTTTTGATTTAAGCTCAAATTTGCAAACAATTTTTTGAAATATAAAAATAGATTTATACCTTTGCAATCCAATTAAACGCGGGCGTGGTGGAATTGGTAGACATACCAGACTTAGGATCTGGCGCCGCGAGGCATGGGGGTTCGAGTCCCTCCGCCCGTACCACCAACGGCAAGCCCTCTTACCGATAGGTTTGGGGGCTTTTTTTAATTCAATAAAAGAACATTCATATGAACATTTCTCTCAACAAATCAGATGATTTACAAGGTCGTTTGACAGTTGTAGTTTCCGCTCCAGATTACCAGGAAAAAGTAGACAAGAAAATTAAGGATTATCGTGCCAAAGCAAATTTGAAAGGATTTCGACCAGGAAACGCTCCTCTGCCTTTGATTAAGAAATTGTATGGTACATCGGTTTTGGTTGATGAAATCAATCATTTATTGGGACATACTGTAAGTGATTACATTAAAGAAAATGATTTAAAATTAGTTGGAGAACCGTTACCAGCAGTTGATGAAACAGATTCAATCGATTGGGAAAAGGATTCTGAATTCACTTTTCATTATGATTTAGGATTCCATGGAGAATTTAAAGTGGAATTAGAAAAAATTAAGTCTATTGCTTCCTATGAGATTAAAGCTGGAAAGAAAGAGATTGATGAAACTGTTGAAAATTTAAAAAAACAATTTGGCGATCAAATACATCCAGATACCGCAGAAGATAGAGATTTAATTTTTGGAACGTTTACCCAAGGGGAATGGATTGAAAAATCGGCTATTCCAATGCATTCAATCAATGATAAATCAAAAAAGATTTTTATTGGTGCAAAAAAAGGGGATACATTAAAATTTAATATTGATAAGGTATTTGTAGACGCAAAGTCATTGGCTCTGGCTACAGGTAAGAAAGAAGAAGAAGTAGGTGAATTGAAAGGAGAAGTTTCTTATCAAGTGGATGATATTACTCGTTCTGTTCCCGCAGAAATGAATCAAGTCTTTTTTGATAAGGTCCTAGGAGCAGGAAAAGCAAGTGATGAAAAATCATTTATTGAGCAAGTAACCGAAATCATTCAAGATAATTACAAGCGTGAAGCAGAATATTTGTTACGTATTGATGCAGAAAAAGCATTGTTAGAGCAAGTGAAAATTGATTTACCTGATGCGTTTTTAAGAACTTGGTTAATCAAAATTAACGAAGGTAAATATACTCCCGAGCAAATTGATCAAGATTTTGATAATGTGAAGAAAGACATCCGTTGGAATTTGATCAAAAATGAAATTGCTACCCAATACGAGGTGAAAGTTGAATATGCAGAGGTGGTTGAGAAAGCAAAAGATATGGTTCGTCAGCAATTTGGAGGCTATTTGCCAGCAGATCAATCAGGAATTGAAGAGATGATTGAAAAAATTGCGATGGGATATTTACAAGATAAATCGAAATCAGATAATTTCATGAACTTGTATAATCAAGCTTTCAATGACAAAGTTTCTGCTGTTATTGTTGAAAAAGTACCATCAAAATCAAGTAAAATTGATGTAGATAAATTTAAAGAAATAGCAGCTGCACTTTAATATTTGTCACAAAATAAATAAAAAAACCCCGAGAAATTCGGGGTTTTTTTATGAACTTAGTAGTATAAAAATTATTGAATTATGTTTCCAAAGGAATTATCAGGAGAAGAGTTTCGTAAGTATGCGGTTCATCACCGCGGACTAAATGGTTTGGCTGTAGATCAATATATGAATCAGATGGGAGATCAGCCAATTCCGGGAATTAAAGATATGACCCAATACATCATCGAGGAGCGTCCAATGCGTTTTGCTCAAATTGATGTATTTTCACGTTTAATCATGGATCGAATCATTTTTATGGGTGTACCTGTAGATGATTACATGGCAAATATCATTGTTGCACAATTATTATTTATGGAATCTACAGACGCAAAGAAGGATATCGTCATGTACATTAATAGTCCGGGTGGATCAGTTTATGCAGGCTTGGGGATTTATGATACAATGAATTACATACGTCCAGATGTTGCAACAGTTTGTACTTCACTTGCGGCCTCTATGGGTGCTGTTATTTTGGCAGGTGGTGCTGCAGGAAAAAGAGCTGCTTTAGAACATGCTCGAATCATGATTCATCAACCATCGGGTGGTGCCCAAGGACAATCGAGAGATATTGAAATCACGGCTCGTGAAATTGTTAAAATACGCAAAGAATTATATGAAATCTTAGCAAAACACTCCGGAAAGACTTTTGATGAAATTGAAAAGGATTCAGATCGTGATTATTGGATGAAATCAGAGGAGGCAAAAGAATATGGCCTCATCGATGAAATCTTAAGAAGAAGTTAAAAATGGCAAAAAATAATAAACCACATTGTTCATTTTGTGGGCGTTCGAAATCGGAGGTTTCTATGTTGCTTTCTGGTTTTGAGGCGCATATATGTGATAATTGTTTGGCTCAAGGATATGAGGTAATTAAGGAAGAATTACCCATTTCTTCTGCTGTTAATCAGCAGAAGAAATATCAATTTGATCTCATCAAACCGATGGATTTAAAAGCTCATTTGGACCAATATGTTATTGGGCAAGAAGAGGCAAAAAAACATTTATCAGTTGCTGTTTATAACCATTATAAACGTTTGATGCAGCCTCAAAAAGCAGATGAAGTTAAGATTGAAAAATCCAATATTTTAATGGTAGGGGAAACCGGAACTGGGAAAACCTATTTGGCAAGAACCTTGGCACAGCGATTACAAGTCCCATTTTGTATTGCAGATGCCACTGTAATCACAGAAGCTGGTTATGTAGGAGAAGATGTTGAAACGATTTTAACCCGCTTGCTGCAAGCTGCAAATTATGATGTTGAAAAGGCAGAATGTGGCATCGTATTTATTGACGAGATAGATAAAATTGCGCGTAAATCGGATAATCCATCCATTACCAGGGATGTTTCAGGTGAGGGAGTACAACAGGCCTTATTGAAACTATTGGAAGGCTCTATTGTCAATGTGCCTCCACAAGGAGGAAGAAAACATCCTGATCAAAAGATGATTGCAGTGAATACTGAGAATATCTTATTTATCTGTGGCGGAGCATTTGATGGAATAGATCGCCACATTGCAAAACGCTTGAATGCACGACCAATAGGTTTTTCTGGAGACGATACCTTTCATGAGTCTTTTGAAAAGGATCAAATAATGAAATATGTAACTGCTCAAGATTTAAAATCATTCGGACTAATTCCTGAATTATTAGGAAGATTGCCTGTAGTGACTTATTTAAATCCATTAGATGCAAAAGCCCTCATTTCAATTTTGACAGAACCTAAAAATGCGTTAATTAAACAATATGAAAAATTGTTTGACATGGAAGGTGTAAAGTTGAAATTTGAGCACAAGGCTTTGGAATACATGGTTTCTCAAGCTATGGAATATAAATTAGGTGCTAGGGGCCTTCGTTCTATAATGGAAGCCATCATGACGGATGCCATGTATGAAATTCCTTCTAAAGAGGATGTAAAATCGTTTACAGTTGATTTAGCTTATGCAAAGCAAAAATTTGAAAAAACCGTTTTTCACCAAATGAAAGTTGTAGCGTAATTATGAAAAATTTTAAATCTATTTTTTTAATAATCGTCATTTCTGGTATTTCTTTTTATTCTTTCTCAAAAAATGAAGAAATTGAAAACAAAGCACCAACAGCCCTTGTGTCTGCTTTTTCGATGAGTGAAAAGGTAGTTGCTGAAGAGCAATTGGTTGAAAAAATAGAATTACCATCATCTGCAAAAACAAGGATAGAAAAAAAAGAGGTATTGAAAAAAGTTAAGGAACTCAAAGCAGAGGTTGAACAAATAAAGAATAATTCAGCAGCTCAAAAGAAAGGATCAGATTGGGATCCAAAATTTAAAATTGGAACCATTTTAACTACTGTTGCCATCTTATTAGCTATTGTCGGTATTGGATGGGTAGCAGGTATTGCAGCCTTGGTAGGATTATTTTTCTTGGTTGTGGGTTTATTACATACCTATAATTAAACAAATGTCTCCAATTTTATTCATACATGGATTTGGTGAGGATCGTAGTATTTGGGACGATTTTGTCTATTCATTTGATTGGGATCAAGAAATTGACATAATTGATTATTCCAATTGGGTAGATTGCGGCAGTATTGCAGCTTATGCTCAGAAAATAAAAGAAATTGTAAAAGAAAATCATTATCATCTGGTTGGACATTCGATGGGTGGTTACATTGCTCTAGAATTGGCGAAACAATTTCCAGATTTTGTTTCGAGTGTCATTATGCTCAATTCAACCGCAAGGGCTGATAATGAGGAAAAGAAAGCCAATCGTTTAAAAACTATTGAGTTTTTACGAGTGCATGGTACTAAAAAATTTATTAGTTCTTTTCTGCCAAATATGTTTGCTAAATCTAAATTAGAACAACATCAAGCATTGATTGTAGAATTAACAGAACGGTTTAAATTGTTGTCTAATGAAGCCTTGGCAAATGCCACAGAAGCGATGAAAAATCGGAATGATTTTCAAGAATTTTTAAAGGAGACTAAAATTCCATTTTTATTTATTGCGGGTGAAGAGGACTCTTTTTTCTCACCTGAAAGTATTTTGGAGTATTTACAATTTCCTGGTTCTAAGCATTCATTAGTAACATTGCCACAGGTTGGTCATCATGCAACCTATGAGGCGCCGATTGCTGTACAATATTTAATTGCGGAATTTATTTCTCAAAAATGAAAAAAATAATTATTGCTCTGGATGGATATTCCTCGTGTGGAAAAAGTTCTACAGCCAAAAAAGTAGCTGCGGAATTGTCCTATGCTTTTATTGATTCTGGAGCAATGTATAGAGCGGTTGCACTGTATTTTATCCAACATAAGGTAGATTTCAATGATATTAATCAGGTAGTAGATGCCTTGAATAAAATTAAAATAACTTTCCAATTCAATCCAGAGCGACAAGCATCTGACACCATTTTGAATGGCATCAATGTGGAGTCTGAAATTCGGAAAATGTATATTTCTGAATTAGTTAGCGCTGTCTCCTCTATACCAGAGGTTAGGCATGCAATGGTTGCCCAACAACAACAAATGGGAGAAGAAAAAGGAATTGTAATGGATGGTAGAGATATTGGCACTGTGGTTTTTCCGAAGGCTGAAGTAAAAATATTTATGACTGCTGAGCCATTGATTCGTGCAAAAAGAAGGCAATTGGAACTCCGTGAAAAAGGTGAGGTAGTGCCTATAGATGAAATCTTGGAAAATTTAAAAAGGAGAGATTTGGCTGATTCAACTCGACAAGAGGGTCCATTGAAACGTGCACAAGATGCAATTGAATTAGATACCTCATATCGTACGATGGATGAGCAAGTGAAATTTGTTTTGGACCAAGTTCATGCGGTTCAAGATGGAAAATAAATCTCCAAAAGTACTTATTGTAGGGCAAGGAATTGCTGGAAGTATTTTAGCTTGGAATCTATATAAATCTGGATTTCAGGTACAAATTTTCGATAATCCCCAAAAGTATTTTAAATCATCTATTGCAGCCGGAGGATTGTTTAATCCAGTAACGGGTAGAAAATTGGAACAAACTTGGTTGGCCGATCATTTGTTCCCCTTTTTATTTGCGTTTTATCCCAGACTTGAAGAGCAATTAAATGCTCGTTTTTTTTATCCAATGCCATTATTTCGACCATTTGCTAATGAGGAAATGAAGACTTGGCTATTGGAACGAAAAAATCAGATTCATCATGCTTATTTGGAATGGAAGGAGGATGGTGTATTTGTAAATCAAACCGGTTGGGTAGATGTAAAACAAATGCTTGAAGCATTTGAACATTTTTTTACTGAAAAAAAAATGCTTCAACAAAAATCACTCGATTTTGATAAACTTTTATTTAATGAGGAGGGTGACGCCATCTATGAAGGAGAAACCTATCGATATATTATATTTTGTGAAGGGTTTCATGCTCAAAAAAACAATCCATATTTCAAAGATTTATGTTTTTTGCCTGCAAAAGGTGAATTATTTCATATAGAAACGTCTCAGGCTAATGATGAGTTGATTATTAATAAAAATGGATTTTTATTGCCCTTAGGAAATCAGCATTTTAAAGTTGGAGCAACCTATTCATGGGATGATTTATCGCAAAATCCTAGGCCCATTGCGATTGAAGAACTCCATAAAAAAGTGATACAATTTCACATCAATAATTATAAGGTAAAAGAATTATTAGTGGGTATTAGACCTGCCACTCAAGATCGCAGACCATTTATAGGATTTATTCCAGGAAAAAAAGTTGGTATTTTCAATGGTTTTGGCTCTAAAGGGGTAAGTTTAATACCTTATTTTGCCAATCAATTTACCAATCATTTGCTTTTTGGTGAAGAATTAAACTCGGAAGTTTCAATTCATCGATTTTCGCATTTATTTTCCACATAAATCATTAAATTTGATATTGAAATTTTTGGAAAATGCCTAGCAGATTTTTTCATAACTTTTTTGTAATTATTATTTTGACATTATGGGTTCTCCCATTACATGCTCAAGAATTTTTTCCTACGCAACGAAAAATTGAAAAAACAAGAATTCAATTCCAAAAACAATCCTGGAAATACATAACGAATGATTTTTTTGAAGTGTACTTCTTTGGGAAAAATGAAAATCTAGCTCGTCAATCTCTTTCCATTTTAGAAGCAGAATCACCTAAAATGTTAGATCTTTTGGGTTATTCTTCATTCCAAAAAGTTAAAATTTTTATATATCCTTCTCAGGATGATTTATTTCAAAGTAATTCAGGAATCAGTTTTGAAAATCAGGAAGAAATTAAAATAAATAATTTAGAAAAACTTCGGATAGAAATAGCTTTTCAATATGATTTAAACAACTTTAAAAAACAATTGCTGAAATCTTTGGCAAATGTATATGTTCATGACATGTTATTTAGTGGCTCTGTTAAAGATGTTTTACAGAATTCATTGTTTATGAATGTATCTGAATGGTATTTGAAAGGTTTAAGTGCTTATTTGGCTTTGGGAGAAACAAGTGAAATGAATCAATTTATGTTTCAAGCCATTCGAAATAATAAAATTAGAAAAATAAATGTAGCAACTGGTTTAGAAGCAGAACTATTAGGACAATCTATTTGGTCCTATATTGTAAAAATGTATGGGAAACAACCTATTTCAAATATTGTCAACTTAACGAGAATCATTCGCAATGAACAATCAAGCGTTGCAAGTACTTTGAAAAAACCATTTGGTAAATTTTTACAGGATTGGTACAAATATTATTACAATCAAAATAATTTTATTGTTAATAATGTTTCTAGTGTTTCTTATTTGGATCAAATTTTGCATTTAGATTTGGCAAAAGGAAAAAGAATTGGAACTTTTCAGTTAAGTCCTGATGGTAATTGGTTGGTTTATTCTATACAAACCAATACCAAATTTCAAACTTTTGTTTACCATTTGCCAACTAAGAAGAACAATAACATATTTAATTTAACCATTAATGATCCACTTGGCATGTCGAGTGTTGTGGGTCCAAAATTTTCATGGGGTAAAGGAAATAGTTTATTTATTCTTTATTCAGAAGAAGGAAAGACTTGGTTAAATAATTATGCGCCAATAATAGGTAATAAATTTTCAAGTAAAATTTTAGCAAAAAGAGAATTGAAAGATTTGAATTGCCTGCAATTTGAAATGGCACCGTCTAATCAAAAATTACTTTTAAAAGTCTTAAGAAATGGACAGGTTGACCTCGGTACATATGATTTGAGAAGAAATAGATTTACTCCCATTACTCAAGACAGATTCGAAGAGCCTGAGGCACATTGGACAGCAAATGGTAATTCTATTTTGTATGTTAGTGAACAAATTGCAGACTCGACAATGACGGAAAAGGATAAAGTTGGCATGAATGCTTTGTATGAGTGGAATGCAGAAGAAGGAGTTGCCAAGCAACTATTTTCGATAAAAGGTGAAATAAGAAATTTTGTTATAGAACCTGATTCAATTGTTCAATTCTTAGGAAATAATAAAAATGGACGGACCATAATTAATTATTCTTTTAAAGATCAAAAGGTAAAAGAAAAATTAGTAGATGTTGGTGCTTGGCAAATGTTTCAGAAATCTACAAATTATTCAATTGTTCAAAGAAATGACATGTTGGAGCAATATCTAACAATTGTTCCTAATGATGCATTTAGCAGGATGTCAGATTTTGAGTTTGTTCCTGAACGTGAAAATTTGGATAATACTATTTTTGCTGCAGACAAAGATTCAGTTGTAAATGATTTAATCAATAGGAGAAATGCCCAGCGAAAAGCCAGGCTTGAGAGAAATAATTCACTAAAAGCCAAAACTAGCCTATCCTCTTCAAAGAGTATTTTAAATTATGAAAACTCTTTTGCTAACAGTACCTTAAATGGGTATTTTAAATCGGATCCAATTAGAGGTATTGGATATGCTTTGCAAGCAAATATGAATGATTTAATGGAAAATCATTTATTGCAAGCAGGATTTTTCTTAGGGGCAAATTTGAAAAGTTCAGATTTATGGGGAGAATATAGTTACGTAGAAAATAGAACAGATTGGTCTTTGCGTTTTGATCGAAAGGTTTTGAATCAAGAGATAGATTACTATAATTCTCAACGAATTCGATTCAATCGCATTGAACTTAAAGCACTTTATCCGTTTGATCTTCGAAATAAATTAGCCGTCTCTGGTATTTATACCTTAAACAGACAAATTGATCAAAATAATTTTCGAATTCCTGAAAATGTAATGGGATATGCAGGTCTTAAAACGGAATATCAATTTGATAATACCTTACAATTAGGTGAAAACTTGCAAGAGGGTCAAAGAGTATGGGCATCGGCTGAAATTCAAAAAATGACCATGGAGCCAGGTGGTTTTTTAAAATTTAAATTTGATTTCCGAAAATATCTTGGCATAAAAGAATGGATGTATGTTTATACTCGTTTTTCCGCATCCCATGCGATTGGATTAGGCAATAACTCAAATGTTCCACAAACCATTTTAGGAGGAATGGATAATTGGTTATTCCAAACTCGCGAAGCTCGTACTACTGCCAACCCATTAGGGGTGGATGGCTTAGCTCAAAGAGATATATTCATGAGTGACATGGCCGGAAATATGCGTGGATTTGGAATAAATAAAATGTCAGGAAATAGTCATTTGTTATGGAATGTAGAATTACATATTCCAGTCAAAAAAATAATTTCACAGGACCAAGAAAGAAGTGATTTTATCAATAATTTACAATTAATTGGTTTTTCTGATATAGGATGTGCATGGTCTGGGAGTTCGCCATTTTCAAGAACCAATGGTTTCAATACGAATGAATACGGTGGAAAAACAAATCCTTTCAGGGCAACTGTAACCGATTTTAGAAATCCATTTTTAATTGGTTTTGGATTTGGAGCTCGTACCAAAATTATGGGGTATTATGTAAAACTAGATTATGCGATTGGGATGTCTGATGGCCAAATCATGCCATCCATGACCTATTTATCTTTGGGGAAAGATTTTTAGTGAAGTTAGGGAATAGGGATGAGGGATTAGGTTGAAGTGAAATTTTGGAGCCTGAGGGCGAGTGAAGCGAGAAAACTCGAAGGCTTGAATGATAAGGTTTGAAAAATAAAGTATAATATAAACGTTAGTGAAAAATTCCATTGAATCTTTGTTGAAAGCCTGCAGGGAGGCTTCGAGTTATATTGCAAATGCAAGTTCTTTGATTAAGAACCAATTATTAGAAGATATAGCCTTGAATTTGGAGCAACATATTCCACAAATAATTGCTGAAAATGAAAAGGATTTAGACCAAATGGCTATATCAAATCCAATGCGAGATCGATTATTATTAAACGAATCGCGCATTTTAGCATTAGCAAGTTCTGTAAGAGATATTCAACAATTAGAAGACCCAACCGGAAAGGTATTGGTATCGAAAAAATTACAAAATGGTTTAGATTTAAAGAAAATTTCTGTGCCATTGGGAGTGGTTGGTATTATTTATGAATCTCGACCAAATGTTACGATAGATGTGGCTGCTTTGTGTATTAGGTCTGGAAATGCATGCGTTTTGCGGGGTGGTTCAGATGCCTGGAATTCAAATTTGATCTTGGTTCATATGATAGAATTGGCCTTAGATAAAAATGGCCTTCCCAATGAAATTGTGACTCTTTTACCAACAGCGCGAGAACATGTAAGTGAATTTTTAACCGCAACTAAATATGTAGACGTCATCATTCCAAGAGGATCTGACGCCTTGATTCAACGCGTAAGAAAGGAATCTTTAGTGCCTACAATTGAAACAGGGGCAGGAGTTTGCCATACTTATGTTGCAGAAAAGGCAGATTTATCCAAGGCCATACCCATTGTAATTAATGCAAAGGTTTCTAGGCCATCTGTTTGTAATTCTTTAGATACGATTGTTGTTCATTCATCTATTGTAAAGGATTTTTTAGAAGGAATTAAAGATGGATTCTTATCATACAAAGTGAAGCTTTTTGCAGACACAAAAAGCTTTGAAATTCTTCAAAAAATACAATATCCCTTTTTAAATGTTGCGGAGGAGGCTGATTTTGGGAAAGAATTTTTAGATTTTGCCTGTTCCATTAAAGTAGTAAATGATTTAGATGAGGCACTTAATCATATTGCAAAATTTTCTTCACGTCACTCGGAGGCAATTGTAACAGAAGATGAAACGGAAGCAGAAGCTTTTTTACAATTTGTGGATGCTGCAGCCGTATATTGGAATGCTTCTACCCGATTTACCGATGGTGGAGTATTTGAATTGGGGGCAGAAATTGGAATTTCTACTCAAAAGTTACATGCACGCGGACCATTCGCATTAGAAAAATTGGTAACTGAAAAATGGATATTACGTGGAGATGGACAAACCAGGTGGTAAGCTTAATATTCGTAGTCTAAACCTAATTTTTGTTTCATTTCTGCTAAAATCGGATATTTTTCAACCAAATGATTAAACTTATCCTCTTGTGTATATAATGCTTTTTTGGAAGCCTCTTGTTCGGGCAAAACATCTAAAATAATATCGATATTTGAATTACGAAGTTTTTCGCGTAAAGTGGTTAATAATTCGAGTCGAATGGTTTCATTGAATTGCTGAACTTGAACCTCATTTTCTACGTTTAAATGAATCATTCCATCAACAAGATGAAATTCCCTATTCATCATTACATATTTATTAATTAGGTTTTGTTGTTTAAAATTGTCAGCAATTGCATTCCAAACAACTCCTAATTGAACTTCATCAAAACTTTCATTTAAAGTTTGTAATGTTGTTGTAATTGCCTCCTCTTCATTTCCTTTGTTGCTAATAATTGATTTGGTTGAACGAATACCTAATTCTTTTAAATTAGGTCTTTTTACTACATCATTCTGCTTACCTACCACACTCTCTTCATGCCGCACATTCTCTTCACTCTGCACATTTACTTTACTCTGCACATTTACTTTACTCTGCACATTTACTTTACTCTGCGCACGCTCTTCGCTCTGTACAAGCTCCTCACTCTGCACACTTACTTCACTTTGTCCATTTGCTTCAGTATGCGCTTTGTTTTCAGCAGCCTCAATTGGCTGCTCAAACTTTTTTCCGGATTCGACCTCCGACGATATTTGATTGCTTGGTTTAAAAACAGATGGTAAATAATTAATTTTTAGTAAAGTAAGCTCAAGTAATAAACGAGGATTCTTTGAAGATTTGTAATTAGTTTCTGCTTGAGCACAAAGATTCATGGAAGAAAGCAGATACGAATGATTTAATAATTCAGATTGTTCTTTGAATTTTTGCTTATTTTCTACACTTATATCCATTAAATCCAAGGTTCTTGGGTCTTTTGCAAATAATAAGTTTCGAAAATGCTCCATTAAACCACTTAAAAATAAATGGCCATCAAATCCTTTTTGAATGATTTCATGCAAAAGTAATAGGACATTTGAGTGGTTTTGTATATGTAGGTTTTCAGTTATCTTGAAATAATAATCACTGTCTAAAATATGCAGATTATCAAGCACATTTTTGTAGGCTAATGTATTATCAGTTGAATACGTAACATTAAGGTCAAACATGGATAAGGCATCTCTTAAACCTCCATCTGCTTTAATGGCGATGAGGTCTAGGGCCTCTTTTTCAGCAATGATTCCTTCTTTATTGGCAATTTGTGCTAAATGCTCCGACATGTCCTTCCATTGAATTCGATTGAAATCAAAAATTTGACATCTGGAAAGAATAGTCGGTAATATTTTATGTTTTTCTGTGGTTGCTAAAATGAAAATAGCATAGGATGGAGGTTCTTCTAGCGTTTTCAAAAAGGCATTGAATGCCTGAGATGATAGCATATGAACCTCATCAATGATATAAATTTTGTATTTTCCGTCTTGAGGTGGATACCGAACCTGATCAATAAGGTTACGAATATCATCGACAGAGTTATTAGAAGCTGCATCAAGTTCATGAACGGCAAGAGATGTATTTTCTTGAAATGATTTACAGGAATCACAAATACCGCATGCTTCGCCATCTTCCTTTACATTTTTGCAATTAATTGTTTTTGCTAAAATTCTTGCACAAGTTGTTTTCCCAACACCTCTCGGCCCACAAAATAAAAATGCTTGAGCCAAATGATTCGATTTGATTGCATTTTTTAGGGTAGTTGTTATGTGTCCTTGGCCAACAACAGAGTCGAAATTGGTGGGTCTATATTTTCTAGCAGAAACAATAAAATTTTCCATAATGCAAGTTAAGTCGAAACCCTAAATTTCCAAAATATCTAAGGCACTAGAATAAGAGCACTTACCGGAAAATGATCTGAAGGATAGAGGTTGTTCCATGTTTCAGCGTGTGTTGCATGTTGAAGGACCTTGGGGCCATTTTTGACGAAAATGTAATCAATGTGTCTTCCTTTTTGTTCTTCTTTAAATCCATTAAATGAGCTGTAAGGGCCATAATGTCCATTTTGACTTACTTTTTCAGCATCTATCATTCTATTTGGGTTATTGGGATCTACTAAAATTTGTATAGGCTCATCTTCTGGTGTTGCATTGAAATCACCAAGTAAAATGCAAGCGTAATTTTTTCCAATTTCTTGGATTTTTTTCAGAACAAGTTTGGCACTTTCTCTTCTCGCTATTTTTCCTAGATGATCAAAATGGGTATTAAAAACATAAAATATTTTTTTGGTTTTTAATTCTTGAAATTTTCCCCAAGTTACTACCCGCCTGCAAGCAGCATCCCAACCAAATCCTACTTTTTCGCATGAATCGGAAAGCCAAAAAGTTGCTTGTTTAATTAGTTTAAATTTTTTCGAATCATACATTATTGGTGAGAATTCTCCTGCTTCCTTACCATCATCTCTGCCTTTCCCAAACCATTTGTAGTTTGGTAATTGTTTTTCCATGTCCTTAATTTGATGCACAAATGCTTCTTGCATACCCAATATGTCAACCTTATGAAATTTCACTAAATCAGCACATCTTTCTTTTCTGTTCGACCATTGATTGATGCCATCATCTTTTGTATCCATGCGGATATTGAATGTCATGCATTTGATTTGGGCAAAGCTTGAAAGAGCCAAACTTAAGCAAGTAATTAGTAATAGTACTTTTTTACTTAATTGTTTGAAAATAGAAAGTACTTGAGGTAGAACGCGTGAGGAAGCATTATTTTCAATTTTGAAATCAGAATTAGTTTGTGAGTTGTAATCTTTATCTTGTAATTGTATAATTTGCATAGCTTCTTTTCGGTTTAAATTTCTAATGTTTAATCGCTCTAATCGAGTCTCTAAATTAGATGAAATTAAGATAATTTGCTGAATAAATTCAGGTTTATTTTTTAGGGTCAACAAAGCAGATTCATAGAGGGCAAATGGAGTATTTTTAGGCAAATTGGCCTGAAATTCCAATGCGATTTTTCGTACAGCAGGGTGCACAATGGCATTTAGTTGAACACGTAAATTTTCATCATTTATAATTTTTGTTCGAATATGATTAACCTGATATTCTCCTTTTTCGTTATATGCATCTTTACCAAATAATTTAATTATTTGGTTTTTAACATCTGTTTGATGTATAATTTGCTTTGCGATGGTATCTGTATTGAAAACAGGAATACCTAAACAAGAAAAAATCCGACAAACAATAGTTTTGCCGGATCCAATTCCGCCTGTGATACCAACCATAGGAATCAGGCTATTTTTTTGCATTTTATTCTTCCGTTAACCTACCAGATGCATCTTTGGAAATAGCAGTTTTTTCAAATACAACGCGAACACCTTTGGCTGAATCAATTTCAACTACCACTGTTTTTTCTCGGATTGAAACGATTGATCCATGTACACCACCTATGGTAACCACCTTGTCACCTGTTTTCAACTCTTCTATAAATTTTTTAGCTTCCTTCGCTTTTTTCTGTTGTGGGCGAATCATGAAAAAGTAAAAAACAACGAAAATACCACCAAATAAAATCAATTGAGTTACTTGTGGACTAGCTTGTAATAAAATCATAATTATTTGTTATTTATTGGGTACAACATCTACTTTAAAACTTACCTGATTATCCATTGGCATGGTATTACAATATGCAGTTATGGACTTAGAATTTCGACCAATTCTTCCAGAACTGTTAAATTTAATTTTTATAAAACCTTTTTTACCTGGATTTATAGTCTCTTTTGACCATTTTGTACTGGTACAACCACAAGATACATTTACAGAAATAATTTTCAAAGGTAAATTTCCTCTATTTCTAAAATGAAAGGTATGGTATAAACTATCCCCTTCTTTAATTCGACCAAGATATACAGACTTTTGGTCAAAAACCATTATGGGTTTCTTTTCTAAAGTCGGTTGTAATTCTGCAGGAATAGCCGTTTCCGTAGCACTTAATGCTTCTTTTTGTTTGTTTTCACAGGAGATTAATCCTGCGGCTAAAAATAAACAAAGAAACCAGTAGCGCATTGGCCTATTTTGTTTTGATTTGAGTCATTAATTTCTCAACATCCTCCAACAACTTTTCTGCTTTTTCCTTGGTTTCGGTAATTACCTTTTTGCCTTCAGATTTAGCCATTGTTTCAGGAATTTCTTTACCATCTACTAAATCATTAATCAAATTTTTCAATTGTTCCCTGTATTTATTCAACTGAAAGTATAATTTACCTCTTGTGTTTTCTCCTTTATCAGGTGCATATAAAATACCTAAAACGGCTCCTGTTGCAGCTCCTGCAAGAAATGCCAAAAATGCTTTTGATGACTTATTCATTTTACTTACTAGCTATGTCGATTAAGCCTCGACCAGTTTTATTTATTATTTTTTCTTTTAATAATTTGGCTGATAAAACATCCAACACTCCGTTTATAAATAATCCTGATTTCGGAGTAGAATAATTTTTTGCCAATTCAATATACTCATTTATGCTTACTTTAACGGGAATACTTGAAAATTTGATCATTTCCGCCAAAGCCATTTTTAGAATTATTAAGTCGGTAGTAGCTAATCTTTCAGATTCCCAATTTTGTGTATGGCCCTCAATCCATTCCTCATATACTTGATCTTGATGAACTACCGTTTCAAATAATGTTTTAAAGTATACCTCATCCTCATCCCATTGCAAAGCTATTTCTTGAATTTTCAAATCTTCCAATGCTTCCGCTTTGAATGTTTTACTTGCTAAGCTTTTTACAATATCTTTATTCAAGTGCCAATTTAAGTCTTTTTCTTCAAAATAATCTGTCATGATTGGATGTTTTAACAGATAATTTTTAAGTAAATGTTGAACCATTTCAGCATCTTTTTCAAAAAATTTACCAGCATTTGGCAAATATTCGATAAAACTTTCGTCTAATAATATTCCTTCGATAAATACTTTTTTAATTAAATTTTCTTCATCTTCGGTCCAACCAATTTGATTTTTTTGAAATTCATTTTGTAATTCAATCCACTTTGGTAAAATAGCTATAATCTTATTTTTTGAAAGATTAGCTGTTTTAATGGGACTTTCTAATAGACGGCGATTTTCATCCCAGACACCTATTTGTGCTAATTCTTGTACAAAATAGAGTAGTTTCAAATATCTCCTATAAATTTGATGCACCTCATCGAGCATCTGGTCTTTTACAGATTTTGCAATTTGTTTGATATCTTTTTGATAGGAATTAAATTCCTGCTGAGCTGCCTGATAGGCTTCTAGCGGGATTTCTTCCGTTGTAATAATTTGCTTAAAAAATTCGGATAATTGGATTTCTGCGAGCTTTTTTAGACCTTCTAGTTTAGGAGCTTGGTCTTCTTTTGCTATCATTAATGATAAATCAGGCTGAAAAATAGTATCTAATTCATCAAAGGCTAGTTGATATCTAGCACGTTCTTGCGTGTGATAGGAATAAAGCGCTTGGAATGCTTTAATTCTTAGAATTCTTCTGTTAATCATCCGAAATGAAAGAGCGTTTTAATTTGTTCTGTAAAGTTAAGTAAAATCTCTGATAATCCTTCTATCTTTGCCTTAACTAACAATCAATGGGATCTTTAGCACATCTTAATAAGTATTTTTGGAAGTATAAGTGGCTTCTTTTTTTAGGTATACTGTTCACTTTTTGCTCTAATTTTTTTGGAGTGGTTCCCGCCCAATTGGTTCGTTATGCTTTGGATTTAGTGACTGAAACAATCGGGGTTTATTTTCTTTTTAGAGGCTTTTCTCTTCAAACCTCTTTTTATGAAGTATTCGCCTCTACTATTTTATATTATGGTGTTTTGATCATTTGCATGGCATTTATCAAAGGCTTTTTTTTGTTTTTAGTTAGACAAACAATTATCGTTATGTCGAGGTACATTGAATTTGATCTTAAAAATGACATATATGCTAAATACCAAACACTCCCTTTATCTTTTTATCGCAAGCAAAATACGGGTGATTTAATGGCCAGAATTTCTGAGGATGTAGGAAAGGTTCGAATGTATGTTGGACCTAGCATCATGTATGGGATGAACTTGATTTCCGTTTTTATTTTGGTAATATATTACATGTACCATGTAAACCAAACATTGATGTGGTATGTTTTGATTCCACTTCCATTTCTATCCCTAAGCATTTATTTAGTTAATTCCTTAATCATAAAAAAATCTGAAGAAATTCAAAAAGGACTATCAAGCATTTCAACTTTTGCACAAGAAGCTTTTTCGGGAATTCGTGTTTTAAAATCTTTTGTTAGAGAAAATAGCTCCATTCATGCGTTTGATGAAGCCTCTTCCAATTATAGAAAAAAATCAATTGATTTAGTTAAAATTGATTCCTTATTTACTCCTTTGATTTCTTTATTAGTAGGCTTCTCTACTTTATTGGTTGTTTTCGTAGGCTCCAAAGAAGTAATGGCAGGACAAATATCAATTGGTAATATTGCCGAATTCATTATGTATGTTTTCATGTTGACCTGGCCAGTTACTGCCTTAGGGTGGACCTCCTCACAAATTCAGCGGGCGGCAGCTTCACAAACACGAATAAATGAATTTTTACAAGCAACTTCAGAAATGCCAATTGGGAAACAGGTCCATCAGGATATAAAAGGTAATTGGAAATTCGAAAAGGTTAGTTTTATCTATCCAGGTACACATGTAAAGGTATTGAATCAAATTGATTTTGAACTTAAACCCGGTGAGTCCATGGCAATTTTAGGCTCTACTGGGTCTGGTAAATCAACTTTAGCTTTATTAATGGGCCGTTTCTATGACCCAAGTGAAGGTGCAATTTATTTGGACGGAATTAATTTGAAAGATTGGGATTTAACTTTAGTTAGGAGTAAACTAGGCTTTGTTCCCCAAGATGTTTTCTTGTTTTCAACAAGCATTGCCGACAATATTAAATTTGGAAATGAAAAATTAAGCCAAGCTGAAATTGAAGTAGCAGCTATTCTCGCTGACGTTCATGATAATATTATTGATTTTCCAGATCGATACGATACTATTTTGGGAGAAAGAGGTGTGACCCTGTCCGGTGGTCAGAAACAACGTGTTTCTATTGCAAGGGCATTGGCTAAACAGCCCTCCATGGTGATTTTAGATGACTGCCTTTCTGCGGTGGATACCCATACAGAGCATACAATTTTGACAAATTTAAAAAAGGTGTTAGTCAATAAATCTAGTTTGATAATTTCACATAGAGTTTCTTCAGCCAAATTAGCTCAGGAAATTATGGTATTGGATCAAGGCATGGTGGTTGAACGTGGAAACCACAAAAAATTAATGGCCCAAAAGGGCCATTATTATGATTTGTATCAGAAACAATTAGAAGAATCTAATTAATCAACGTGCCACTTAATCGGATTAATTCAATTTCAGCCGCTTTCGCATTGTATTTGGCTTCAATTAATCTGGTTTCAGCAGCAACTGCATTTCGCTGAACTTCTCTTAATTCATATGAAGTTGCAAAGCCTACTTTATATCTATCAAAAGCAATGTCAATATTTTGCTTAGCAATTAAATAATTTTCATTTTCAAGTTTGATTAAATTAAGTGCATTTTCATAGGAATAGTAGGTTCTTTCCAAGGCAGCAATTAAATTGTTTTTTAAATCTTGCAATTGCATTTCAGCAATCTCCGAGTTGATTTTTGCATTTTGAATTCTTCTCTTCTGGTTGTAACCATCAAAAATATTAATAGTCGCTCTGATTCCATAATTAAAAACATTACTCGTGCCTTTTTCAACACCAAAACCTGCTCCGTTAACTACTCTTGTGCTATTGTAACCAGTTAATAAATCAATTTGTGGATGCGTTTGGCTCTTCAAATTTTGAATATCATTTTCTGCAATTGTCTTATTAATTATGGAAGAAATGATCTGAGGATTTTGCGTTAATGCCTGATTTTTTAATTCCTCTAGTTGTAATTTAGGCATTAAATCGATAGTGGGTGTGATTGAAATATTGGTATGTAAATCTCTTACCAATAGATTATTGAAACCGATGATTGTATTTTTTAAAGCCTGCTCCTGTGCCAATAAAGCTGCTTTGTCTTCATTGAAATCCACTTGAGCAGAATAAAAATCTACTTTTGAACCTTGCCCTACCTCGAAACGATCTTTTGAAAGCTTGAGTCGGTCTTCTGAGATTTCTAATCCTTTTTTAAAATTGTTTAATCTTAAATTTTGACGAATAATTTCATAATAGCTTGTACTGATTTGGGCAATTAAACTTTCGATAGTCCCTTCTGTTTGTTGAGTACCCAGCTTTTGAAGTTCTTTCAATCGATTTCTCAAGATAAACATGCCTTTCCCATCATAAAGGGTCCAAGCCATGCTAACTCCAGCTGCTCCATTATTAGATTCAACTCCTGATTGAACCAATGGAGCTCTAAGTCCACCAAAAAAGGATTGATCGATACCAGATATTGTATAATTTTTATTTGCATTACCAGTGATTGTGGGCAAAAAACCAGCATTTCCTAATGTATTATCATTTTTAGATTGCTCCTCTCTTTTCTTCGCAATTTTAATAGAGTAATGATTCTGGAGACCAATCTGAATGGCATCTTCCAAGCTAAGAGATTGTGCATTCAAAAAATTTGCCGAAAAGAAGCCAATTAATAAAATGAAGCTTAGGCAGACGCTTGAAATTTTCATAAATTAGGTTTAAATAATGTACTAATTACAAACTTAAGCAAAATGTAGGAATAATAGGTTGTTTTACCCTATAAAAGCATATAAGAAAAAGATGGAAGAACGATTAATCAAACATTTAATTATTTATCCAATTAAGTCTTTAGGTCCAATATTTGTGGATGAAATTGTAATTGGACCTCATGGATTAAATGGAGATAGAGAAATGATGTTGATTGATAGTCAGGGTAAATTCATAAGCCAACGGACCAAAAATGAATTGGTTCGTTTTCAGTTGAAGAAATACCAAGACACGTATAAAATTATTGATCGCTGGGGTAATTCTGAAATAATTATTCAAATCGATGGATTTATTGATTATGTTAAAACAGTTACTATTTGGGAGGATCAAGTAAATCAAGTAATGATGAATCCAGAGGTAAGTGATTGGTTTTCTAAAATTTTAAATGAAAATGTTCGATTGGTCAAATTAAACAAAAATTTCAATCGGCCATTGCCAGAAAAATATCAAACTTCATTCTCTCATAGTACGTCTTTTGCTGATTCTCTCCCTATATTAGTTTGTACAACCGCCTCTTTCCAATTTGTTGAAAATGATTATGGAAATTTTGATTTTATTAGGTTTAGGCCCAATATTGTAATCAAAAATCTTGGTGCTTTTGAAGAGGATGAATGGAAGGATGTAAGGTTAGGGTCAGTTGAATTTTCTGTCAAAAAAAAATGTGCCAGGTGTAATTTAATTACGGTTGACCCACAATCAGGTGAAATTGATAAAAGCTTCTTAACGAAATTAAGTGCTTACCGAAATGCAGACCACAAGGTTTTCTTTGGTGTGCATATGGTTCCCCTTTCAGGTGGAAAAGTTGAAATAGGAGACTCATTTGAGCATGTATCAATTCATGAAATTATATAAATACATCCATTATCTATCACTTGATGTTTGTTTCGGAGCATTGTGTTACCAATCCTTTTTTTTTCGTTTAAGATTTAATTCACCTATTCCTATAAACTATCAGATCTTATTATTCTGTTGTGTTTGGATGATTTATTTAATAGATCGTCTCATAGATGTGCAATTGGCTTCAATTAATGATGATAGGCATCGATTTATTCTAGAAAATAAAAAAAGGGTAGTAGTTATATGTGTTGTATTATTTCTTATAGGTGCCATTTGTCTAAGTCAAAGTTCAATTATTTTTATTTCCAATGGAATTTTAGTGGTGGCTCTTATGGTCTTTTATTGGCTAGCTTGGATTAAAAAATGGTTTAACAAATGGATTTCAAAGGATTTTAGTACAGCCTTTATTTATGTAATTGGAGTCGTTTTCCCTTTTTTTAATTCAAATAAGAATTTGTTTTTCTTTTTTGTACTGTTATTTTTCTTGCTTGTTTTACATCATTTGAAATTATTTTTACACATAAATGGAAAAAAATGGAATACATTTTTAAAAATCTTAGAGGCTTTAATCTCTTTAGGCTCCATTTTTGTTTCTATTTTTTACCCTAATTTAATCTTATATTGTTTTCCATTATGGATTACCTTGGGAGTTCAGTTGATTATTCATTATTTTTACCCAAGTGAACGCATGCGTGTTTTTGCAGAGATGGCTTATTGGAGTCCTTTAATTATTAATATTTATGAGTTACTTTGAAAATAAAGATGCTTATGCAGCTCTACGTTTTCCTGAATTTAGAGCCTTTATTTTGGGGAATTCTTTATTTACAATGGCCCTGCTAATGCAAGAAGTGGTCGTGTCTTATGAAATATATAAAATCACACATAATCCACTTGCTCTTGGTTTAATTGGACTGGCTGAAGTGGTTCCATATATTTGTTTAGCTCTTTTTGGTGGACATTTTGCGGATACGAGAGATAAAAAAAGAATTCTTCAAATCAGTTTAAGTTTTATTATTTTAGGGTCTTTTATTTTACTTTACTCTGCCTTGAATTTAAGTGGGAGCGCCAATGATGTACAAATTTATATCATCTATTTTGTCATTTTCTTAATTGGTTTATCCAAAGGCTTTTTTTCGCCTGCAGCATCCTCTTTAAATCCATTTTTAGTGCCAAAGGAAATTTTTGCTAATGCTGCAACTTGGAATAGTTCGTTCTGGCAGGTAGGTGCTATTTTAGGTCCAGGCATGGCTGGTTTTGTTTATGCCTTGGTTGGATTAAAAGGCGCATTATTGTTTGTAATCGGATTATTGGCCATCGTTATGGCATGTATTACTTTTATTAGTAAAAAACCAATTCCACCAAAGACTTCTCAACCTGAAAACTTATGGGATAGCTTGAAAGAAGGTATTTCATTTGTTTTTCGAACCAAGATTATTTTATATGCGATCTCCTTGGATTTATTTTCTGTACTTTTTGGTGGGGTAGTTGCTATTTTACCCATTTTTGCAGAGGATATTTTAAAGGTTGGGGCAGAAGGACTTGGTATTTTGCGTGCAGCACCATCTGTAGGTGCAGTGGCCACAATGGGCTTCATGCTTTACTTTCCTCCCCTTAAGCATGCCTGGAGAAATTTAATTTTAGCGATTCTAGGTTTTGGAATTGCCACTTTTGTCTTTGGTATTTCAACTAATTTTGTTATTTCTGTGGTAGCCCTATTTTTCACTGGGGCCTTTGATTCCGTATCAGTAGTGATTCGGCAAACCATTTTACGTTTTTACACACCCGATGAAATGAGAGGGCGAGTTTCATCCGTTAATGGAATATTTGTAAGTTCATCCAATGAATTGGGTGCCTTTGAATCTGGGTTAGCTGCAAAGGTATTAGGCACAGTGCCTTCTGTCATTGCAGGAGCCCTTACAACAATTACCTTGGTAACCTTAGTTGCCATTAGTTCAAAAGAATTATTCTCCTTAAATGTAGAACGAAAGGTAGCCGAAGAGTAAATTATTTACTCCAATTTGAAAAATATTGAATGAGGTTTTCAAATTGGTTTTTATGTTCAATGATTTCAGATAATTTTTCAATTTTTGAACTGTTACTTCCTAAAAAGGCAGGAAAAATTTCAAAATCATAGGTTTTAAAAATGAATTCGCCCTCTTTTTTGCCTGGCTTTTGAGTGGTTACTTGAAGGTCTAATTGCTTAGGGTCATGACTTACTTTGTTCCAAGACTTTACTTCTGAAATATCTTTTAAAGGTATTTCTAAAACATCAAGTATTTCACTCCCACGTGTATGTATATTTTTTATACTCGAATCACAAACGACTAAAAAACTAATTCTTTCGTTTCCGGATTTTCTAGCAAAAAAATCACCAATAGATTGAAATATACTTCTTGGCGGAAGTTTTGAAATACCAAATCCAATAATATTGCCCGAAATGACTGAATTGAGGATTGAAATAGAAGGAATGTTTGTCATGATGAATTTTAAAATAATTTATAATCTTATTTTAGGCTTCGGTAATTCGAAATTTTTTGCAAACTGCATGATCCATTCATGAATCGATAAAAAACCTTTTTGGTTCAATGTGTAAATAACGAATTGACCTTTTTTATCTGCATGAATTAATTGAGCTTGTTTCAATAGATCTAAATGATGTGATATACTTGGTTTAGACATATCAAATTGCTTTGCAATTTCTCCTGCATTCTTGGGACCATCACTTAAAAAAACGAGAATATCTCTTCTCGTAGAATCATTTAAACCTTTATAAATTAGCTCCATGATAATTAATTAAATAATTAAGTAAATATCTAAATAAAAAATCTAAATTACAAATAGGCTTTATCTGTTTTTTGATAGGCTTCAATTAATTTTTGTTCACCCTCTTTTCCTGGATAGAAATTACCATGTTCCATTCCCAATACACCCTGATAGTTTTTCTTTCGTAAAAAATCAAATATTTTTCCATAGTTAGTTTCACCTGTTCCTGGTTCTTTTCTACCTGGATTGTCACCAATTTGAATGTAAGCAATTTCATCCCAGCACCATTCCATCATTTTTATCAAATTTCCATCATTTCTTTGCATATGGTAAATATCAAATAATGTTTTACAAGCTTGACTTCCTACTGCTTTACATATCATATAAGATTGATCTGCATGTCGTAAAAATAAATCTGGATTATCACTTAAAGGCTCTAAGACCATACTTAAATGATGAGGTTCAAAAATATCTGCTGCTCTTTTTAAATTTTCGATTACATTTCCTGTTTGTATACCCATAGGTAATTCCCTAGAAAAATTGCCTGGCACCACTGTCATCCATTTGGCATTTACTCTTTTGGCAGTTTCAACGGCTTTATTGCATGATTTCAAGAATAGATCTGTCCATTCTTTTTTTCCGGTTGTCATGTGTGACTTGTCGAAAAATCCATCAAATTTTACTACAAATACCCCCATTTCCATACCTAATTTGCTGAGGGTTTCACCAATTTTTTCTTGGACCTCCACAGGTCTTTCCATCATTTCATTGTCTTCCAATGCTCTGAATCCCATGTCATGCATGAATTTCAATTGATCAATTAAGTCATTACCTGCGCTGTTTTTAAACATGCCAAAGTGGGGTGCATATTTTAAACTAAAACCAGCGTTTGATTCAATTTTGCTAGATTGGCCACTTGTAGAAATGCTAGGAATTGCCAGTGCACCACCCAACATTTTTGAAAAATTTCTTCTATTCATTTTATTTCTTTTTTAGAGTCAATAAATATTCAGTTAAATCAACCAATTCCTGGGTTTTAATACCATCTGCAAGTCCAGTAGGCATCATGGAATCTTCCATTTGTTTTATTGATTTGATGCCTGATGTTTTAATTCTTTGTAAGGTCCCGCCAGGTAATTTGAGTGCAATGTCCGTTTCATTCTTAGAAACAATAATACCTTGGAAACTATCACCATTTTTCATAGTGATATCAAATCCTTCGTATCCAAATCCTATACCTGCATTTGGATGTAGAAGGGCGATATACATCCCTTCTCTTGATAATTTAGAGCCTATTTCCGAAAGTTTAGGACCAAAATCTATACCTTTATCGTTGATTTGATGACACATTGAACATAAATTCACAAATTGTTCAATTCCTTTTTCTGGATTCCCCTTTAATTTTACCAATTCATTCAATGAAGGATGATTAGTTTTGCTGATAGATTGTTGTCCTAAATATGAATTTGCTTCTATTCGAATAGATTTTCTCCATGCTCTTGATAAACTTTCCACAACCGATGGAATGTATTTTTCAGGAATCTTTTTCTCTTTTAACATTTTTAAAACAGATTCTTCAGCTGGATAGGCATTTCCAATACTTTTGGCGGCCTCCCTTTGAATATCAGAACTGTTGGAGTTATTTACAATTGCATCAAATAAAAGACTTACACTTTGCTGGTTACCAATTCCTTTGATTCCCTCTATGATGGATTTTTTTTGATCATTCGATGATTTTAAAAAAGAAGTTTGTAGGAAATCGCCTGCACCAATATCATATAAAACCTGACTTGCCTTATTTCCTAAATTGCGGTTTAAAATAAAACTAAGTACCTTTTCCTTTTCTTCATATAATTTATATTTCTGTACGAGTTCAAGGTATTCAAGATCTTTTGTTTGATGCACTAGAGGTAGAAGAATTGATTTTTTTTCAGGATGTTCGAAAAAATAATTAGCCTGCAAATGACGTAAGGTTAGTAATTGTGCAGAAAGATTTTTAGCAAATTTTCCTTGAATGAGTTCAATTAATCGGTCTGTTTTTTCATTGCTTTCAACAAAATCAAGGGCTCTGAAATAGGCTAACTTACTTTCAATTGATTGTCCATCTGCTAAAATATTCAATAAGTAAGGTAAGGAGGCAGAACCTCTTGAGCGCCACACAATTTGTTGAAATACTTCATTGGTAATATTATTTTTTTCATCTAACAATTTACTGAAACGATTGTTCCAATTTCCATCTGCTCCAATACCCAAGGCTTCAAGATACCATCTGTCGTTTGGATTTAAGGCCTTTGCACATGTAACCCAAATCTCATCAGCCTTCGGATCCGATTCATGTCGAAGAGCAATAACTAATTCTCTTTTAACCTGAATATCTGAATCATTTGACAATTCTTTTGCAATATGTTTCCATCTACCAAAATGATATTGTTTTGCTGCACGAATGGCTGTCATTCGTAATTCTGGTATTTCATTTTTAGATAAATTTGCAATTCGCTCAATTGAAGGGTTCATTTGATTGAGAACCCAAAAGGCTCTTGCCTTCATGCGCGGATTTGTTTCCAATTCAAACATTTTTTCCAAAGCAATTTTTGCTTCTGAACCTTTTTTTAGCAACGCCTGATAGGCCAAATATCTTCTTGCTAAATTCGGATTTTTCAGTTCATTAATGCATTCCTGAACAGTTTCTAGACTAAAACTTGGAACTTGATAAGTATTCTTTTTAGGTGCAACACGATATATCCTTCCTTTTGTTTGATCACCTGCCTGATGTCCACCAACCCCTGGATCATACCAATCGGCTATAAATACGGATCCGTCTGGGGCTACACATACGTCTGAAGGTCTAAACCATTGGTCTTTACTCGAATTAACTAAATTAAGAATACTTGCTTTGAAACCTGCTCCCTCTTTTTGAACAGGATAAGCTCGCACCACATTGGGTCCAGCATCACAATGAATCATCTGGTTTTGGAATGCCTCTGGCAAAAGATTTCCTTCATATAGGATCATTCCAGTGGGTGAACCTGAACCTGTTTGCAATAAATTAGGCACAACGCCTGGATCATTTAAATGCCAATGGCGCAATGGTACTTCCTTTTCTGTATTTGTTCGATTGATATACCAACCTTCTCCCGTTTTTTCATCCACATAGCCATAATTGCCATGTTCAAAAACGGCATTGATGCGAACCCCTTTATTGCCATCATCATCATTATCTGATTGCCATAAACCACCATAAGAATCGACAGCTACTTCAAAATTATTTCTAAAATTATGACCCAGCACCTCAACATGACTGCCATCTAAATTACATCTGAAAACGAGACCTTGTCTGTATTTTTTCTGATTAATGGGGTCGCCATCTTGGTCTAAGACTGCTCTTCCTTTTGCATCAAATAGTTGTTTTCCTTCATTGCCCATGTTGAAATATAATTTTCCATCTGGTCCAAACACAAAAGCATGAGCTCCATGGTCATGTTGTTCTCCACCAATCCCTTGAAAAAGGATTTCTTTACGATCTGCTTTCCCATCTCGGTTGTCATCATACATTTTCCAAATGTAAGGACTTTGTGAAACGATGACTACGTTATCAAGAACAGCTATTCCTA
>JBEBDG010000002.1:0-29615 GCA_041157165.1 Bacteroidota bacterium | reverse complement strand
ATTTCTCGTAGATTTTTTTGATATAATCCAACCGGAAATTCATTTTCTTTTTCCAGTACTGTACTGCTTCATAACTGCTCAAATTCATCGTTGCCTGATCCGATGAATAATCAATCTTAGGGTCGTTTTCAGCTTTATTATTTTGTTCTTGCTCATTTTTGGCTTTCGGACATTTATTGGCAGGGGAGGAGCAAGCCACAATTACAAGGATCAAAAAGAAAGTGGTCGGTTTAAAAGTTAATTTCATTTTATTTTGTTTTCATTTCTGGTGATTCCCCAAAATTCCACCTACAACTCTTTGAGGCATAGACAATCCCGTCCTTGTAAGGGAAGGCAATAAGATATGTGCTTTCATAATTCCCATAGGATTTTTGAAATCCATCCTTCATCATGAAGTTGTCGAGTTCTTCATCGACTAATTTGGTAGGCTTAAACAAAAAGCGACGGACTCTAAAGGCGTCAGAGTCTACTTCATGAAGTTCGCCACCAAAGATTTCATAGACAACAATATTGAGTGTGGTATCAGGCATTTTGGTAAAGAAAAAATATTCAGTCTGGTTTTGATCGAGTTTGTATTGTCGTGTCACAAGCCCCATATTGATTTCCCTTGAGGAGCTTATGAGGTAATAGGCGAGGGTTTCTGAGTAGTCGTAGGGTTGCATTTATAGTTTTTGGTTTAAATTAACGAATGACTATCCAACAACCTTTCTAACTCAATCCAATCCACCATTAAGCCCCATTCCAGCACTTTATTGCGCCTCATTGGTATGCCTACTGAAATGTCATCAATGTACAACTCACCTGAACGAATAGCCTCAAGTAACTCAAAACTTGGCGGGTTCACTTTTGCTTCCAAATGTTCAGTAATAGCTTTAATCTCTCCATTCGAATTTAAGTAGGCCAATGCTTCTTCCAAACTACCATCATTCAAATCTGCACGATAAGTATTTAAAATGAGTTGGTGCCCGTTTGCTTGCAGTTTAGCAATAACGCGCAAGGCATGCGGGTTAGGTGCACCCAGCTCAGGGTAGTAGTGTTCTACAACTGTGCCGTCAAAGTCGAGGTAGATGGTCATTAATTTTGTGTTTTGTCCTCGTTTTTAGAACGAAGTAAATCAGCGATAATAAGTGCTGGTTCTTCATTTTTATATACCAACTCATTAAATGCCCAAAATATGTCCTTTGAGATATTATAATGCCTTATCAATAATTCATGTATCTCGCCAGGAAACAATGTAGGGATGATGATTTCGGTTTTTAAATGGTATTCGATATATCTATTTTCAACATTGACAACAACAACTCCTGCATTGAGCAAATTATTAAAATGACTAGCAAGAATAAAAATCTGGGTGGTAAGCTCAATAGGATAATTTTCATGTATTTTCACACGACAATGGTAATAACCATCATAAATCATGTAATAATAATGAGCCGGGGTATCTTCTGCAATTGCAAAGGTGGTTTCAACATATTTCTCGGATTCGTAGACACCATGGTGCCATTTAGATTCACTTTGTAGTTTCTTAAGTTTTTTCCAAACGAAACTTTCTCTTCTAGTGTTTTTATAAGTGATACGGATTATTCTCTGAAGGTAAAATTTGACTTTTAAAAAGAGATTTTTCATTCTGTGAATTGATAGTTTGACACTTTCTTTGATGTTACTTGCAGCAATCCTTCTAATTATCCAAAATAGGGCAAAAATTGCTGGCAGTTTGGTGATGAGATTTAGGAATAAATTGTCGCTTGGCATGAACTTAAAATTATGAAATCTTTAGATAGTTTATTACATTGTGTAAAATAATATAGATGACTGACATAAATCATTATGGGATATCAGTAGAGAATCCTGTACTTATTAAAGATTTGCCTGAAACATATGCTTATTTAAGAGCATTGTGCAAAATTGATGATGGCATATCGTTCAATAGAATTGGTGCAGTCGAAAGTAATAAATACGATAATTTACTTGACAAGTACGAGTTCTTTTATAAGCAAAAACACTTTTGTTATTTGTTTGTGTATTCGTACCATCACCAATCAATTTTACAAATCCCAGACCAATTCAAAGTTCTAAATCCTGAGGCGGATACCAATATATTTAACAATTTAGAGGATGATATTCGGACAGGAGATCCCAATGATAAAAGAATAATACTAAGTTCTATAGTTCGGTACACGCTTTTAAAAAATGGCATTGTAAAAGATTCAGATGTTAAATGGACTGATCTCAAAGCAGCTAGTTTGGCTGATATGATCAAAACAAAAGCTTTTCCATCCAACTTTGAGGATGTTGTTATGAATGAATGGTATAATTCACATCAAAACAATGAGAAAATTAGTCCTTCGGAATTTGAAGATGTTTTTACAGAACAATTTCATCACATACAAATTTCAAAATTTACCCCGACTCATATCCAAGAAAGAAATGTGAAATTAAGCGAAGCCTTTGAACAATTAATTGAAACAATTAGGCGAATTCAAATTTGGCAAGATAACGAAAGGGTTAGAATTCAAATCCATACAGACCACTTGAAATGGAGAGAAAGGTACTCCTATATAAAACAAGTGACTACCCCTTTTTTTACCATGTTTTTAGGTTGTGACGAACTAGGCAGGTATCATATATCTTACGGTTTTGACACAAATTTTTTAAAAATTATTCCTGATGATATGGCCAGTACTCTCTTGAGGAGAATTTATCAATTTACACCTGGTGAAATGGAACCATTCGTTTTACCGCTAGGCTTTGATTTAGATTGTATTGCAATGTTTGAATCTTACCTTGATCAGTCAAAAAATAACTCAATACACGAAATAATAGAGGTTCCTAGGACACCAGAAAAATCTATCGAAGATATGCTTAGCGGTTTAGATTTCGATTGAGAATAGTTCGTTCTCTTTTCTGGATAAATACTTATTAAATGAAAGATATAAATAGATTTGTTTTAGCTCAAGATTCTTGTTATCAAGATGTTTTGCAAGAAATAAAACAAGGAAAAAAACAAACACATTGGATGTGGTTTATTTTTCCTCAAATTCAGGGTCTTGGTAGATCCCATATGTCCGAAATGTACTCAATTCAGAATATTGCAGAAGCAAAGCAATATTTGCAGAATAATTTATTAGCAGAGCGTTTTATTGAACTAACAACTATATTGGCCGAATACCCTGAACCAATAACTGCTGAGGAAATTTTTGGTTTTATTGATAAAAAGAAATTTTGGTCTTCTTTAACCTTATTCCTTACAGTAATTGAACAGTATCCAGAGATTAATATCAATGAAAAATTCAATTGTATTGCTAACTGTTTAAAAAGGTATTTTGATGGATTTCATGACAAAAGAACTTCTGAAATATTGAATTCACTCGAAAATTGAATGTTTAAGTCGACATAATTAAATAACTTAGAAAGAAAATATTTTATGGAAATCAAGGTATCAAATAAAACCTACAATCCTGTTTTGATTGCAATTGCACTTGGAATTTGGGTTCTTGTTCTTCAAAATGCGGGAATAATAGATAGAAATAAGGAGGTCGAAGTTTCAAACAAAGTAGCTATTCAAGGTGACGTGGATGTTCAAGGGCCAGTAGATGCCAATATTGGTAGCACTGTGGATGTGAATATTCAAGCGATCAATGGCAACAGCAATGCATTTTATGATCATGCTGGAGATAGGAATTATGAAAGAATCCCTGTATACACAGGAAATTAAAATCAATTTTTATGGCAAAAAATATTGCGATAATTTCAATTTTCATTTTCCAATGTGCACTTAATTTCGTCTACTCGCAATCTTCAGCTAGCTGTGGGAAATGCGGAGGTGCGGTTTCAATTCACTCTTCAGTAGGAGATAGATGCCCACATTGCGGTGTGATTTGGGGAAGAGAGAATACTAGTTATAAAGAAACATATACAACACCAAATTATAACTACAACAATTACAACTACAATAATTACTCGTTTCCGAATACTGGAAGAGCCTATGTAACTAGTAATTCTAACCTTAGAGCAGTCGCTTCAAAATCTGGTTATGTAAAAACAGTTGTACCTGCTTACTCTTATGTAACGGTGAATGGTCGTTATGGAGAGTGGTATTCTGTATCTTATTCAGATTATCGATATACATATGAAGGGTATATCCATCGCTCACTGATTCAATTTTAATTTTTTAAGTCGGAATAAACTTTTAATTGAGAACAATTGATTCAAATTTTTGTACTTCCGTAATTTCAAAAAACTGATCTTTCAAACGGTCGAAACTTGTTTCTATTACAATATCTTCTTCTAAATACATTTCTATCTCCGGGAATAGCTTCAAAATCTCATCATTTGAAACTTTTAAATTTCGTCTAATTATTTTGAAGAATTTTATTTCCGAATACTCTATTATTTGATCGGCTTGAATAGTTTTAATAGCGATATCAATTATTGCAATTTCCTGTTCAAAAGAAAGAGAATTCTCAATTAATATATCGAAGTAATTATTGATAAATTCTCTTCCTAGGTTGTTATACTGTTCAATGTAATAATTGAGTTTATTCTGCAGTTGTAAATCTCTAAATTGCTCATAATTAGAGAATATTGATTGAATCAAATCAATCTCTTGTTTATCAATATTACCATCGGAAGCTAAACAACAAAATGCTGTGTTTAATAATAATTGTTCAAACTCGGTTTTTTCCATATTAAAATTTTTAGAATACTTATTTAAAACCTATTCTATTTCTACCTTCGGGTTGATCATTAGTTTTGTTCTCTTCATCATTTATTTTTGCTCGAATTCTATCATACTTTTTTAATACGTCAAGTGATACTGAAGGCTTTGTTTTTTGAATGATTTTTAAAATCAAATCCATTGTAATTCTTGTCTTAATTCTTAGCGCTTCACGTGAAGATTCATTAACTAAGAACTCGATATCAGAAGATACATAATTTTCTGTCAAAGTGGCAAGCTTTTCATAATCTATTCCAAAATCCAATGGTCTGTCTTTTAGATGCATTTTAAACATTTCCTTTCTTGCTTTAAAATCTGGTGGAGACATGTAGAACTTCTTATCTAGTCGACCTGCCCGAAGAATTGCTGGATCAATCAATTCTGGGTAATTGGTAGCGCCAATTATAAAGATCCCTTTTTCACCTGTCCTGTCCATCTGAGCTAACATTTCATTGACTGCACTTTTTGACATCTCATGCGCATCACTATCCCTGCTTGGCAACAATTCGTTCATTTCATCGATAAATATGATTGTAGGTGCATTTTTTTCAGCCTCTTCAAACATTTTGGCAATATTTTCTTGAGTTGCGTTAACAAATCTACTTTTTAATGTTGAAGGAGAAGCTAACATGAAATTATATCCAACTTCTTCTGCAAAATGTTTCGCAAAGAAGGTTTTGCCACAACCAGGAGGACCATACAAAAGCATCCCGTTAGGCATGGTTACGCCATATTTTGAGTACTCTTCTGGGTTATTTAGCGCATCTATTACATCTAATTTCAATTGGGATTTTAATTCATCCATCCCGGCAATTGCATCAAACCCTTTACCTTTTCCTTTTTTACTTTTGACCTTTTTGAGATCTGTATCATTTGATTCAACAATCTTCTTTCTATTGATTTCCTCTACTTCGATTTCACCTTTTAATGCTTTAATGAACTCCTCTGCAGATTGGAACCTTTCCTCGGGATCTTGCTCGAGAGCCTTTTTTAGGACTATTAGGAAATCTTTATCACCATCTATGAAATGGTCAGGTATTTTTGGTAGATTCAGGGGGTTCTCACGTTCTATAGATATTAATTCCTCTGCTTTGTTTCTATCTGACTGAAACTTTGAGTTATCTCTAAACCATGGGGGCATTCCATAAATCAAATGGTATAACAATGCACCTACAGAATATAAATCAGAAATAGGCGAATAAAGGTTGTTGAAACATTCTGTAGCTACATAATTTAAATTCAATCCTTCTCGGGTCCAGTTTTTCGATGATTGTAAGAAATTGCGAGCATATCCAAAATCTAGAATTTTAACAGTTGTTATTCCTCCAGACAAGTCAAGCATGATATTTTGAGGAGTGATTTCATTATGGATTATTGGATCTGGAAGCTTATGCAAATAATTGAGTCCTTCTAATATTCCAAGTCCAATTTGTTTTATATCATAGAACGATGAAATTGATTCTCTAGTAATTTTCTCGGCTAAGGTTTCTCCAGGGACAAACTCTAAAATTAGAAATGCATATTTTTTGCCTTCAATGATAAGCTCACCATCTTCAATATACTTCACGACATTTGCATGATCCGTTTTCCTAACTAAACTGATTTCAGTTATTTCTCCTGAATCATCAAATGAAGAACGGTGAAGTTTTAAAAAATTGAATAATTTGAGAACGTAAAGCTTACCATCTAGTCCTTTGAGCCTATAAGTTTCTGCATTTGCACTAGTTTTAATCAAAAGAAGGACATGATACTTCTCTTTAATTACAAAGCGCTGAGGTAAAACTCCTTTAGTCATTTAAATGTACTTTTTATCTTAAAGTATCAGGTTTCTCATCTTCGGGCATTAAAGAAATTACTTCAATTAATATCGCCCTTACGCCGCTAGTTCTACCTTCAGTTACCTGTTTTAAACCAGTATTTAATAATTGACGTGCTTTATTCGCATCTGTCCAGTTAAATGAGTTGAATGACTCATTAATATGATTTAAATATTGAACATCAATAGCATTACCAGTTACTGCATTCCTTAACTCAAAATCAAGTGCTCCAATTTCTCGGATCAATTCCTTTGCATCTTTTAATTTCTTCTCGGAAATAATGTGTTCAACTTTCGAATGCAATTCATTAAGATGCATTTGAATTTTATTGACGTCAAGCTCTTCTGACGAATTATGAGTTTTAATTTTATTGATTAAATCTTCTAACTCGTAATAATTTTCTTTTAATTCAGCTTCAATTTCAGGCCAAACTGCTGTTTTTTCTTGTTCTTCTAAAGTTAGTAGGTTTTTTCTTAATCCATCTAAAATTTGAAGTTTTCCATCCGCACTTCCTTTTGAATTTTCTAGTTGCGCCTCAAGGCTTTCAAGATTATTTAGTGTTTCGGTATCATTTACTTTTTGTGCTGTTTTTTTGGCTAAATGTATTTCTTTTTTAAGATAATCAGTTTTGGGAGGCTCTAGGTTGTTTATATCAATTTCTAATTCTTCGGTGTGGTCAATTACGGGGAAATAGGCTGAAAATTGCATTTTCTCTGACCTGTCTACTTTAATTGTAATATCTACGTCACTTCCGATTGGAATCAAATTGGGTATTGATTCACCGGTAATTATTACGTCATACACCCAATTATTCAATAAGGGATTAGTTCCATCTGATATCTTCTCTCCCTGATAAATTGGAATTCGAATAATATCCTCAGCAATTCCAGGTCGAATCTGACTTCTGGTTTTTAATCCATTTAATATCCCAACTGTTGGTACTTTTTTATTTTTTTCAAGACCAGGCACGGCTTTAAAAAGATCTTTTTCCTCTACTTCAAAGTACTTTGCAATACCTATGTTATAAGGAAGAACAGTCATATTCTCTAAACCACCAATACCTTGTAGGATTGTAAATTGATTCGGTTGACAGTCAATCCTATTTCCTAAATCATCGTAAGCGTTAATAGTAAATTGATTAGAACCTTCATTAAGTAAAACATCAATTAATGTTTTCTTTTCACCAACTTGTTTTTTCGCACTTGTCCAAGCTCCATCTCCTCGAACCAATTCAATCAATACCTTTTCTGGAATATTACCCTCGGTCTTGTCTTTTAAAATAGAAATATTAATCATTTCATCTAATTCAACAGTTGTTGCCTCATAATTCAATTCCAATTGAAGTTTTGTTTTATCACGGCTATTGTCTTTTACTTCATCTGAAACGGAAATCGTTGATGCGAATAGAGCTGCACCTGTTGCAACAGCAGTCATTGGATCAATTGAGGTGTCCACCTTTTCGGTTATCTGATCCTTTAGCATCTTTCTTAAGATTGGTGAATATGTTGGCCCACCAACTAATATTAATGCATCCAAATCGCTTCCCGTTAAATTGTTATGTTTCAAAAGGTCCTTGGTAATTTCAATTGCCTTTTGAAAAATTGGAGATAATACCTCTTCCAATTCTCCTTGAGTAACAGTTACATCAATTTCTGGTTCTTCTCCATTTTCGTCTTCAAATGGTAAATCCCCCAGATTAGATAGAATACTGTAGGATTCTTTAAAGGACAACTGATTTTTAGCTTCTTCAGCATAAGGTTTTACTGCATCCCTAAGCATTTGCAATTTAGACTCGTCCTTAATGACGAAATCAATCGCATAATTATTTTTTAAATATGGAATAATTAACTCGTCTACAATTGCATTATCTAAGTTTTTACCACCCAACCAATTGTCACCTGCGGTGTCTTTGACAGATAGAATGCCATCTTCCGACTTTACCAACGCAGCATCAAATGTTCCTCCACCAAAGTCAAATACAAGCCAATAACCGTCTTTCTTTTTTGAGGATAATCCATAGGCAGTTGCTGCCGCAACAGGTTCTTGGAGCAATTCAACATGTTTAAATCCGGCAAGTTTAGCTGCCTTCATCGTTGCATCTTTCTGGGGGTTTAGAAACTTTGCGGGAACAGTAATTACCACAGAATCAACGTTTTCATCAATAATATAAGATTTTAATTTCTTCAATACTTCTGCCGATAAGTCTTCAGAACTGAGCGCATTTCCAACATTTGAACCTGCATATGTATGAGTGGTTCCCATTGTTCGTTTAAACTCAATGAAAGTATTTGAAATTTTTTCAAAATTCTTTAGAGAGCGTGCGTTATCAATCTTCAATATGTTGAATGCTGTGTCACCCACCAAGGATTCTCCCTTCTTATTAAAGCTCACACATGAAGGTGTGGTATCCTTTAAATTGTCAGATTTTTTAACAATTGGTGTTCCGTTTTCAATTCTCGAAATGGCTGAATTGGTCGTACCTAAATCAATACCGTAATCTACTTTATTTCTCATGTCTTATAACTAATTATTAATATCCAGCTGAAACTTCAATTTGTGCTGTTTGAATCATGACTTCTTGATAATTTACTTGAGGTTTTATTACTTTTGAGATGATCTCCACGCCATTCTCAATATTTTCATCTGGAATTGCACTCACAACAATAACCTTCATGCCTGGATCATATTTTTTACCCAACAGTTCGGGAATCTCGTATCCATTAGCCAAAAGATTATCTCGCAGTTTGGTTACGGATCTTGACAACTGTTTCAATCCTTTAACACTGGAGTCCATTAAACTAATGTTCCTTTCAATTAGAGTAATTTCATCTGCTACACGCAATGCGAGCGTATGATCAATATGAGCTGCTTGGTTTTGGGTACTCGTTTTTTGATTCTCAATTAGTTTGATTTGTGATTCCATCAGTTCAGTCTGTTTACCAAACTCTTTTATCAGGCCTTCTTCTAACGATGTTTTCGTTTTACTTAATTTTTCAATAAGATCTGAGCGATCAACTTTTTGCCTTTTGCTTAAAAGGAAGTAGAGAATTCCCGAAATCAACACAGCCAACAATACTCCTATGATACTGTATAGGGTGCTTTTACTTACAGATTGATCAACTGCTGTAATTTTCTCATTAGTTGTCGATTCAGTTGAAGTAATCTTCAAACCAAGGTCTTTTCTTGTTGTGTTGATTTCCGTGCTATTTGACTCTGTTTTGGACTCAAGATTGTCAATTTGTTCCTGAGTAGCTTCAAGTTTCAATTTCAAAGATGCAACTTCTATTTGAAGGTCTTCATTTTTGGTATTCAAATTTTTCAGTTTCGAATCCAATGACTTAACTTCCTTTTCCAATTCAACCTGAGTTGTTTGAGCAAAAGAATTTGTAGCAATAAGAAAAAGAATTGCAAATGCGGTTTTCTTCATTATTTGATAAATTTAATTAAGAGGTTTAGAAATGTTCGAATGGATTTATTTATCCAATGAAAATCTTTAAGTTTTTCGACCAGTATTGGGGAATAATGATAATATGTTTTAACGAACCATCGTCCTAAAAGAGATTTTGCAAGAGTTTCATCTCGAAAATTTCTAAGAATCACTACTTGAGGATGTTCGTAGTCACCATATGCCATAGTGGCAATGTAGCAACCTCCTCCGTCTGAACTATTATTTTGATCTTTTAAATTGCCGAATTCAAGTAGAGGTAAATTCCATGCGTTAATAGCATCTTGGTTGAATGGCCATCCTTTGACTGGACCGCTGGGGAAAATTTGAACAAAAATATACATGTACTGTTCGAACATGGTTTCTCCGTAACTTTTATCTGAAACAGGTAGAAAAAGTAATTTTCTTTTATCTAATTCATTTTGACATGTGTTCATTAGTTCAATAAATTTGGAGGCGGCCATCATATAAATGCAATCCGAATAAAAGAAAAATTCTTCCGAATTTGCACCAAGAATCTTTTTTGCATTTTCAACTGATTGAATATTAGATTCCACAAATTCGATAATCACTTTTATTTTATCATCAAATTTTGCTGTATCAAAATCATTGAAAAATTGTTGAGTCTTTAATTTACACTCAATAATTAGTGGGTTGTTTTCGTCAATATATTCCATAATATTTTCGTTAGGAACTACAAGCTTTTATAATAATTAGAAAGATGACAATTAATACAATTATCGAAAACCAATTTGTGTCATCATTGCTTTTTGAAGGAGAGTAATTTGTTCTAGTTGATCCGTTGCTTGAATTAGACGATCCTGTATTTGTGTAAGAATTAGTTAGGGAACTTAAGGTTGACCTCAGAGAAATTAAGGAGCTCTTGTTGTTTGCAAGTTGCACTTTAAAATCTCTATTTAAGTCCATTTTTTCAATTCTTGTGGTAACCAACCACGCTTTTTCAACCTTTCCGCTTAAGGTAGTTAATAGAACACTTTTAGATGAGTAGTCAAAAGAATTTGTAATTCTATCTTGAAGTTTATTTATTTCTGAAACGCACATTCCTTGAGCATCACTAGCAATTCGGGTACATATGTTGAGATATAATTCATCATTTTCACCTAAAACTCTTTTTATATTTAATAAATGAACCTTTGTGAGGTCCAACAATTGATGAGCATTATCTATAGTCTCTGGTTTCAATTCATAAGTGTCAATAAGATTTTTTATCATTTCAAGGTCTGAAACAATACTTTCATTTCGCTCCCTTTCAGCTTTATTCTTAACCCAATCCTCAAGGTTTTTAGTGTTTTCAGCTATTCGTTGTTTCGTAATATTGCCTCTTACGATGCCTTTTGCAATTCTGAATAATTTTAAAGATTCAGAACTTGGATCTTTAGATGAGGATTTTAAATGCGAAAAATACTCAATTCCACATTGCAAAATTTCATCCGCAACTTTATCTGATATTGATTGGAATGTTAGATTATTTTCTCCTAATAAAATTTCTACAAGGTCAAGTTTAAGTTTAACTGTGTCAAAGAGATTTTGACCAACTCTAATCGCATTGTTTTTATTAGCTTGACGTTTAATCTTTGTTTCCTTAATTTCTATATCAATCTCTTCAAGTGGGGTTTTGACCGCTATTTTTTGGAAATCACTTTGGGCAACATAGTCGATTTCAGATAACGTTTCAATGAAGTCATATTGATCATCACCAGCAGACCTAAATAAAGTGCTTAAAAACAATATTTGAGCATCTTTTTGGTTAATCGAAAATGTTTTATCAGTTATTTGATTCAAAAAGTCTTTAAAGTATTCACTTTCAATAAAAAGTAACTTAAATCTGAGAGCTTCTTCATCAAAACCATATTCAGTTAAATAATACGTAGATAAGTTATGAAAGGCTGAGGCGTTTCTTTTTGTAATCAATTTGATTTCATCTGTATCCTCATCAATTACTAAATTTCTCCAAATTTCAGCTGCTCCATCTTCATCATTTAGTTTCAAAGCATCAAATGCAGGTTCATCGGTAATTGGATTACCTTGATAAAACCAAAATAATGCGGACTCTAACTTTTCTGCATCAAGATCTAACCTTGATTGTGCTTGCTCAATTGAATCAATAGTTCTAATTAGTTCACCAAGAGTAGGAAAACTGTAATCTTCTTCTGGTTCTTCTTCTGCCTCGATATATTGTTTGAGTCTTTTGAATTGACGAGACTGAACAGCCGCAGAGCTTCCTGCAAGTAGACCTAAGGTGCGGTATGGGTTTTTTTGAATGAGGTCCATCTATTTTTGTTTCTTGTTTTTATTAAGCTGTTAAAATGAACTATATCAATATTATCTATACCCAGTAACAATATAAAATTCCCATTGATAAACAGAATTACCTTGAAGTACTTCGGTTCCAATATCTGGAATTACACCTGGTGCCGATGCGCGGTAGTTCCATTTGCCTGGTTTATATTCAATTGATCGTTTTTCATGTGGGCTGAATGAAAATCTCTCCTTGTTCAAAGTTAAAGTCATTGTAATATCAGTATTATTAAAAATTTCTAGAGTAGCATTTGATGAGTTCGATTTACCAGAAAATTGAAAAACACCTTCGCTATTTATTTTAACTTCATCACCAATTTTAACATATGACTTATGTATGTAGCCCTCTTTATCTGTTGCGATATCTATGATATTATAGAAGTCATTAACAGATTCTGTTGAAATAATGAAAATTTGAGAGCCTGCTGGAATGGAAGAAATCACTGCGAATTCCGTTCCAGGGCCGTTTCTGAAGTTCACTTGTTTAGTTGCCCAGCCAAGGTAGGATTGAGAAAAACTAAATGTGGAGATTAAAAAAAATAGGGAGGCAAAAATTAGTTTTGACATTGAAAAAAATTAAAAGTTCAATTTATGGAAAATCTGGAATTTTGACAAATGAATTGGCATATTCTAATTTGATTTTTATAAAGTATTATCAAGTTCAAATGATTTTTTAAGTTGGTATTAGTCCTAACTATTCATTTTTCATAGGGATACCAATTAATCGTTTTTTACTTTGATTTTCATTTCATGATATGGTTCAGTTTGCATATCAACTAAAAGCTGATTGTAAATGACAATGCAATCTTGATATAGGCTACCGAAACGAACAAAAACTTCCATTTCTCCGGGTGTATATTCAAAAATTCTTCTTAATAAACCACTAGCCATGTCATCGCCTATCATTTCTTTTACTCGATAATCAATACTAAAGACTATGTTATAGCGCCCCATTTGATCGCAACCGAGAGAGACAATGCAAAATGGGGTAGTGCACTGTAGTATTGTTGACTTCATTTCTAGATTTTGAGTCATTTCGCTTTCAATTCTTCCTCTCAAGTACTCGTCATCTAAAAATCCTTGAATTCTTTCAATGGTGTTAATGATGCTATAGTAAGCGCTCTTTAGACGATTATTGCGTTCTTTAACATAATCCGGAGCCGTTGATTCAAAAACTAAATTGTGTGACATAAGATGTATTAATTCCAAATTTCAGCCAGCATTTCAGCTTGGCGTAATACTGTTTCAGTAGCTAATAATTGTTGATCTGGTGGATATCCAAACTTGCGAAGCGCACGTTTTACCATTACCTTCAATTTTGCTTTGACACTTTCCTTAATTGTCCAATCTATCGTTGCATTATTTTTAACTGTTTCTACAAGATAGATAGCTAATTGACGGAGGGTTTCATCACCCAGAATTTCTCGAGCACTTGGATTGTTAGCTACGGCATCGTAAAAAGCCATTTCATAATCTGCCAATCCTAATTCATCACCTCGTTTATCAGCTTGTTTTATTTCATTGGCAAGATTGATGAGTTCTTGAATTACCTCTGCTGCAGTAAGGATCTTGTTTTGGTATTTTTTTATTGAGTTTTCAAGCATTTCCATCAAAGTTCGACTTTGAACTAAGTTCATTTTACTTCGAACCTTGATTTCATCATTGAGTAACTTTTTCAAGGTTTCTAAAGCAAGGTTTTGGTGCTTCATATCTTTGATTTCCATCAAAAACTCTTCTGATAAAATGGATATATCAGGTCGCTTTATACCGGCTGCATCAAACACATCAATCACTTGTTCAGAAATTAAAGCCTCGTCTATAACTTGACGAATAGCTGTTTCAATTTCCTCGTCAGATTTTCCTGTTCCTCTTGTATCAAACTTTGCAAGCCTTGCCTTTACTGCTTGAAAGAAGGAAACTTCATCCTTTGCATCCATTGCCTGGTCATGAGGAACGGCAATTGCAAACGCTTTTGATAATGCTGTTACCTCATTGACAAAACGCTTTTTACCATCTTCGATACTTAAAATATGCTCTTCTGCAGCCAATATGATTTTGAGTTTTGTCCTGGTATCTGCACCAAAATATTCTTCATATCTGAATCCGTTGGATTTTGTAAAATATGGAATACTTGGCTCTGCGGCTAATTGACTATAACTTTCTTCATGTTGAGCAGTCGGTTTTTCTATAAACATTTGAGATACAACCTCGAGCTTCTCCAACATTAAACCAACCGCTTGTTCTTGTGCTATTGTTGGGTCTCCTTTTCCTCCGCTATCCGAATAAAAGGCAAGTGCTTTTTTCAAGTCCGACGCAATGCCGAGATAATCAACTACCAAACCTCCCGGTTTATCTTTATAAACCCTATTTACACGAGCAATTGCCTGCATCAAGTTGTGCCCCTTCATTGGTTTGTCAATATAGAGTGTATGCATGCTTGGCGCATCGAATCCGGTAAGCCACATGTCACGAACGATAACCAATTTTAATTCATCATTTGGGTCTTTCATTCGGTCAGCTAGAGACCTGCGTTGTTCTTTAGTGGTATGATGTTTTGCTAATGTTGGACCGTCGGAAGAAGATGCCGTCATAATCACTTTAATAGCCCCTTTACTTAAATCTTCATTATGCCAGTTCGGTCGAATAGAAATAATGGCTTGATAAAGTTCAGCGGCAATTCTTCGTGACATACTTACAATCATTCCTTTTCCTTCAAAAACGGTTTGCCTTTCTTCAAAGTGTGAGACTATATCTTGAGCAATGTTTTTAATTCGGTTTTCACTTCCAATCAACGCTTCAAGTTGCGTCCATTTGGCTTTTGCCTTTTGGGTGTCTGTGAGTTCTTCTTGGTTCAATTCATCATCCAGGTCTTCCACCAACTTTTTCCCCTCCTCACTCAAATTCACCTTAGCCAAACGGCTTTCATAATATATACGAACTGTTGCGCCATCGTCAACCGCCTGAGCAATATCATAGATATCTACATAGTTGCCGAAAACTGCTGGTGTGTTTACATCTGTATTTTCTATAGGGGTTCCTGTGAAACCTAAATAAGTTGCATTTGGTAAAGCATCACGCATATACTTAGCAAATCCATAAACGATTTTCTTTCCAATGACATTGCCATCTGCGTCTTTATCATCAACCGTTTTTGCCTTAAATCCATATTGAGTGCGGTGGGCTTCATCTGCAATGACGATAACATTCTTTCGCTCGGTTAATGTTTCATACACATTTCCTTCTTCGGGCTGAAATTTCTGAACAGTGGCAAATACAACACCTCCTGAAGCTACTTTAAGCAAATCTTTTAAGTGTTGCCTATCGTTCGCTTGAACTGGAACTTGTCTGAGCAATTGTTTTGACGCAGCGAAAGTGTCAAACAACTGATCATCCAAATCGTTTCTATCTGTAATTACTAGAATCGTTGGGTTATTTAATCGCTGAACGATCTTCCCTGTGTAAAACACCATTGAAAGTGATTTGCCAGAACCTTGTGTATGCCAGACCACACCACCTTTTCGGTCTCCATTTTCTTGCGCAGCGATAATACTACTTTCAACAGCCTTGTTGACAGCATAATACTGGTGGTAGGCTGCAACTTTTTTCACTGTTTCAATGGTTACTATGCCTGTTTTCAAGTCCTCCTTCTTGTTCTTTTCAAAAACAATGAAAAAGCGAATAAGGTCTAAAAGAGTAGAAGGGTTTAATTGCCCTTTCAAAAGAATCTCCAATTCTGTATCAAGGCGTGATGCTACGTTGATGCCATCCGAAGTTTTCCAACTTAAGAAACGAGTAAACCCAGCAGACAGGGATCCTGATTTTGCTTCTAAACCATCAGATATGACCAATATACTGTTGTATATAAACAAACTTGGAATCGTCGCTTTATATGTTTCAAGTTGTTTGTAGGCCGACTTTACTGTAGCATTTTCGTCAACGGCATTTTTCAATTCTATGACAACAAGTGGAATGCCATTCACAAAAAGAATAACATCGGGTCGTTTGTTGTTGTTTTCTTCAATGATGGTGTATTGATTGACAACCAAAAACTCGTTATTGTTGGGCTCGTTGAAATCTACCAACCACACTTTATCCCCACGTTGCTCTCCGTCTTTTTGATAAACAACATTGATACCATCAGTCAATAAAGTATGGAAATGCTCATTATTCGTTAGCATATCGGGAGAGTTGATGCGCTGAATCTGATTGAAAGCATCCAACTGTGCGTCCAATGGAATGGTAGGATTTAGATTGCTGATTGCCGCTTTCAAGCGATTATTCAATAAAATATCCCCGTATGATTCTCTTTCAGGAAATTCTCCATCAGGTGCTATGTCTGGACCATAGAGATAATGGTAACCTAAGGCTTGTAATTCCTCGATAGCTAATTGTTCTATATCGTCTTCAAAAAGTCTAGTCATAGTTTAAAGTAGTTATTGAAATAGAACACACTGTGTTCCAAATTGAACATCTTTGAGTTCAAATTCACCCTCAAAACAAGGAAATCCTGCCCTGCTCAATTGAAGCCTAAATCTGCTTTCATCTGGATTTACCTTTCTAATTGCATTAAATCCTATTTTACTATTGAATATTATATTGTTATATTTCAATTCGGAAGTTGATCGTATGAGTTTCTTCCTTTCCGTTTCCTTGTCAGAGAATTGTTTCAACCATTTGATATATTGAGGCAAAAGTTTATGTGTAAATTCAGTAAGTTGATCCTGAAAATCTGAAGTTAAAAAAGTTGATTTTAATTTGTAATCTTCCAGATTGTCGATGAGTTCATCACTGTTTAATTGTTCAAGAAGCTTTTCTCCCATTGTGAAATACAAGCAATTAAGCAACAAAATATCCCGGTCCAGTCGTTCATTTTCTTTCCAAGGTGAATTTAGAATTAACATTATTGATTTATTCAAAAGCTGTTTGTTGCTTCTAAATATTTTTTGATTGAGAATTTCAAATTCGTAGGATTTCAATCCTCCATTTGCCAGTAAAAGGTATTTACCAAGTATATTTAGTAAAAAGCCCTTAACGCTTTCTATGTCTTTTCCCTTAGTTCCTGAATTGATATAAGATTCTTCTATAAAAATTGAACCATCGGTTCCGTTGGAGTCTTTTTTCAACACAGTAAATTTCTTTCCGTATTTCAACTGGATTAAATGAATTGCTATTAGTATACTCGAAATAGATCGAATTGTTAATGGGGCGCTAGGGATTTCACTTAATACTCCTGAACTATATATACCTTGTAGCTTCTTAGCATAGATTTCATTTAATTTACTGAAGTACTTAAACATCGCTATTTTCTCCTTACTTCCTTGGGTTCTTCTTCTGGCAGTATTTTCTGCTTGAGATCCTTCACCAAATTGTTCTTTATCTTCAAATAATTTCTGCTCTTCACTTTCAGAAAAGGAATCATCTTTAGTGAAAGTCCCTGCAGAATAGAGACTAAGAAATTCAGCGATTTTGACTGTTGCGTTGGACAACTCACCACTTTGTTTAAGTAAAGATTCAGCACTGACTTTATTGAAGTCTGCAGAGTTAAGTACCTCGTATTGTTTTACTTCTTCAACCTGTGAAATTTTTTTTGATGTTGAACCTCCATTCGCAAATACTGTTTTGACTACATTCTCTTCTTCGTCAGCCCAGTTGTAATCAACAAATTGCAACAAATCCGTTATACCTTCACTATCTTCAAAGTCATGTTCAAGTAGGGTGTCTAATTTCTCTTGATTGGGATCTGGATTACAGCGCAATAATGCTTCAAGTCTGTGGACAATGCAAAAGTTACTAATTCGCTCAGCATCTTCTTGAATGGATAATTTGAATACCTCCTCCACCTCATTCAATTGGATAATTATAGTGTCTTCCTTGATTTCCTTAATTGAGTTTTTTATAGATCTATCGTCCCTGTCAACAACATTCACTAAAATTCCATCTACACAGGTTTTGTTAAGATGTATTGTAATTTCGTCAGATCGTAATTCTGCGTAAAGAACTCGATATTTGTAATTGTTTTTTGGAACGGAACTTTCTCCGATTCTTTTTGATCTTTTATCTTTAAGTTCTATTCTACTTGAAGGAATTGTTATTTTAAGCTCTTCTAACCAAGTTTTTTCTTTTCTTTTTCTATTCAATAAAATACCGGCTTCTCCATTTGCCGCTTTAACATTTAAAGATCCCATTGCTGCAATTGTTGCATTTGCACTACCAAGGAGTAAATACTCTTCGTCTTTAAATAGGAAATGAATGATCTTTGCGTGCAAGCGATTGTATAGTTTGTCGAAGTCAGCCTTACATTCAGACCAGCTGTAGAAATTTATTTGAGAACCTGTTTCCGGGTCAATTTCAGTAGGTAACAGACCCGAGTTTTCATCAACAATGCAATTGGTTATTTGTGGTTGGAATCTATTGAGTAATTCCTCTAAAAGTTTACCCGATTTGTCGTAATAGGGAGAGATTACTGTCAAATTAGCAACAGGTTCGTTTGGAAGATTTGAGGATAATTCATTGAAAGTACTTGTCTGTTCATTGTTTCCGACGAATTTAATATCAGCATCAATATTCTCTAACCTTATCCACAGTTTGCTTTTCGGCAACTCAGCAAGCCATGGAGCATGTTTCCGCATCCATTCAATTTTCTGAGAAACGAAACCAAGTGATTTGTTTAGGAATGGTTGTAAGTATTCCCAAATATTTCCGAAAAGAGGTGCGTTTTCGTTTCCAATATTATCCAAATGAAAAGCGCCCCATATTTCATCATTTGTACTTAAACCTGATGATGTAATATTGCCCGATCCGATAATCAGTAAACCATGTTTAGCGCCTGCCAAAAAAATGATTTTAGGGTGAAAGACACCAGTCTCATATATAGGTTGGAAATTATAGGTCTTGTTGTGCTTAAACTCTTTTCCCGTCGTTGTTTCTTGAGCCATTTCTAAATAATGGCCATCTGCAAGTATATTGACGTTTTTAATGTTAGCCAATCTCAATGTCGGAAGCACCCTTTCCTCAAAAAAAGAAAAGTCAAGAGAATAGCAAGTGATTACACAGGAGTGGTATTTTCCTCTGTGTTTACCAATTAACTCAAGTACATTTCTTCTGTCAAGCATTGGAAGCACTTATTTGAGTTAATAATATAGATCCAAACTCTGTAATCTGATTTTCTTCAGACAGAATACTCAAGTCTTTCAGAAAGGATATTAAACTACCTATTCTCGGACCGGTGAATCCAGCTTCAAAATTCCCCAAATAGCGAATGTGCTGATCTTCAATAATGAACTTTTGTGTTGACAAACCACCTCCTCTTATTTTTCGGAAAGCAACATATTGATGTCTATAAATAATGTTTTTATAGAGATATTCTCGTAGAAAAGAGGAAAATGGGGTGTCTAACTTAGCTTTCAATTGAACTAAGAAGTACCCTGCTCCTTCACCGTCTTTTGCCAGTTCATTGTTTTCTCCGTATTCTTTAAGTATTGCCAGTTCTTCAGTGTTATTGACGAATTGAGAGAACATTAGTAAAAATCCGGAATAAATACGATCAACCTTTGTGTTTTTCCCGGCTTCGCTAAGCCACTTATATTCATCTCCTTCTAATTTTTTCAGAATTTCCTTAATCGATACATTCCTATCTAGCACAATACCACTTTCTATAAACCTTGCGGTGAGCATTTCTGTTACCTCATCCACGAAAAGGTTGAGTTGAACCCAATTGGGCCCGTGAGCAGATTCTAAATAATCTAATGTCCCATTTAGTATTGAGGTGTTAGCAAAATGCCAAAACTCATTGAACTGATAGTAGTACCACCCAAACAAGCTTGAATCAATTTGGTCGCTTACTAATCCCTTGGCGTTATACGCAGCATATACAAATTCTCTATCACTGAATTTCTCAGGCTTTGATTGTACAAAAGTTAGAAGGTGCGCAATGGTTTCTTTTCGCAATGATCTAGGTTCTTCCTCAATTCTTAATGGGAAATCTTTTTGGATAATAAGCTGAGAGAGTAGCCGTTGTTCCTCTGTGTTAATTGGAACTTTAGTAAGATCGAAGTCAGGTAAAAGTCCCAAAAGTTCAGCTTCACTGATTTCGCCTTTGTTCAGACATTGAAAGAAAATTTCGTGATTATTAATATTATCACCAAATGCCTTTGCCAGCATTTCACCACTAATAATACCTCGATCATCTGTATTGGTGCGTGCATAAACTCCGCCGTTACTTTCGCGATCTATGATAATTCCGATGTCTCGAATTGAGCCTAAATAATACTGACCAAAAGCACCCCAACCAAAATTCCAATAGGTATTGGCGGTTGTGCCATCTGGCTTAAAGATCCCGGCATTTAAATCATAGATTGTAATTTTTTCATTTTGAACTTGAAGATTTGCATAGTTGCTTCCTGGTATACTACCATTTCCATTTTCATAAAATTGAGAGCATAAGGCAATCATATATTCTGCTGTTCTTATAAATTTTCGTTGATCTTCAGGATTAGTACTACCAACACGTTTCGCATATTCATCAAGTAACCAGCAATAAAAACTATAATACCTAATTCTTCCGGTAACGTTGTTGAGACCAGGTAACAGCAAAGAGAAAGAAGCATCAGACGTGTTCTGCAATCCAAGTGGATCCAGACCACGAATAAAGTCTAAGCGCTCCCCAAAAAATGGAACGAGACTTTGATTGTTCTTTATTACCTTTTCTTTTGTCGCCATTACATTACCGTATAGTTTGGTGAACCAATTGTGTCAATTTTCACTGGTATGACAAAACTAAGTCTGTTCACTTCTTGAAATTCTTTGCCTGATTTAGCGCTTGCACCTAGCCCTAGAGAACTTAATACGTTAATTTTAGCGCCAGCTGATTGCTCGTTAGAATCTCCAACCGTTACCGCTATATCAAATGAAATTGTAATTTCTTTATGATCTGGAATACCTTTCCCAGTTTTATCATGGATCATTTTCTTGCTGCTATTATGAATTGCAACTGTAATGTCCTGTAAACTCTTCTCGATAAAATCTTTTAGTTCCATTTTTAATCCATTTTTATCCTAACCTCTCCACTCATAAGTTTTGGAAGAAGTGTGTCTCGTTGTTGTTCAAGGTTTCTAGAATGACTAATGTTCTGATTAATTTTTTTAATCATTGGTCTTACCATTGAAGTAAATTCTGAAATTAACTTTTCAGGCGGCAATAAAAATTCAAATGAAGGAACTGCATCTTTACTTAAATGAAGAACTGTTGATCCATTTGAATAACCAACACAATGTTCCTTGAAGGTTCGAGTACGCATTAAGAAATAGAGAAATTCCGTACTCAACCAATTATAATTCGTTTCAATTTTTACAAGATCCATAGAAATAACCAGTGTATCGTATTCAGGTTTTCCTATCACTAAAATTGGATTACCTATCAATGCAGCGTCTTGAGTAATATCAGTATGTGCAACAACCAAATCACCCTCTCTTACGATATGGTGGTCTTTATATTTTCCTGAATATTCCTTAAAACCATCTAATCTGAAACCACCATTTCGCGCAAAACTTTTTAGTGTAATCATGGCAGTTTTTGACTCATTTAAATCAGAAGATTTGTAAGAAACTCCATTGTAAATAGAAACGAAATCTTCAAGTGAAACATATGTCCACTCCTCCTTCGCGTCCTCAATAAACCACTGCCTGAAAAGCGTTTCTGCCATTTGCTCAAGGGTACGATTTTGGCGGTTTAGTAAGTCGATTTTATCGTCTAAACTGGAGAGTAGTTGACTTATTTTTTTCTGAGTTTGTATATCTGGTAATGAAATTTCAATAGATTTTAAACCACTAATTGTTAATGCGGATTGTGTAGAACCAATTGAAATTTCATCAAGTTTTTTTCTGCCAATTGGTGAGTTAATCCAATTGAATAGAAAATTTGGATTCACAAATTGTACATTTAAATTACGAAACCATGTGAGATTTCCATCTTTAAAATAAAAGTTGTCTTCATCTTTCACTAAGTATGGGATTCCCAAACTTCCAACTGAGGTTAATAAGATGTCTCCTGATTTTGGAACCCCGAATTTCTCCTTTATTTGGTTGTATCTTTCTTGCGAAATATAAAGTTCGGTATGTATCTTACGCCTGTTGAATAAATCGATAATTTCCTTGGAACGATAAAATGGCACTCCTTTTTCTACATATTCTGAATAGAATATTCTTTTGCTTGATGTTATTTCCGCAATACTTCCAAGATTGAAATCCTTCCACTCACTCATCAAACTGAATTTTTAATAGGTTTTCAGAAATACGAGTATTAAGTGCCTCTTCTTCTTGAAGTTGAAGTTCAAATTCAGCTTTTAAAGAGGTAAAACGCTCTTTAAAGTTGAAGTCATCTTCTTCATCAGGTAAACCAACATAGCGCCCCGGAGTGAGGACATAGTCAAGCTCTTTCACTCTTTCAATTGAAGCAGACGCACAGAAACCTGCAACATCTTCATACTGCCCATTTGGATTTCGCCAATTGTGGTAGGTGTCCGCGATTTGGCGAATGTCATCTTGCGAAAGTTCTTTGGTTTTTCTATTGATTAAATGCCCCAAATTTCGGGCATCAATAAAAAGAATTTCACCTTTTCGATTTCTATATTTTCCGTTGGTGCGGTTCTTACTCATAAACCACAAACATGCTGGAATTTGTGTATTCAAGAATAGCTTTGCTGGAAGGTTAACGATACAATCTACCAATCCTTCTTCAATGAGTTTCTTGCGAATTGTATCTTCACCACCTGTTTTGGTTGTCAATGAACCTTTAGATAACACAAAACCTGCTTGTCCGTCCGGTGCTAGATGATACATGAAATGTTGTATCCAGGCATAGTTGGCATTTCCTTCAGGAGGTACGCCATAAGTCCAGCGGCCATCTGTTCTTAGCAATTCACCGCTCCAGTCACTGATGTTAAAAGGCGGATTTGCAATTATATAGTCTACTTTAACGTCTTTATGCTCATTCTTCAAGAAAGAACCTTCGTTGTTCCATTTGACTTGTGAACTGTCAATTCCCCGAATGGCAAGATTCATCTTGGCCAAACGCCAAGTTGTTTGATTACTTTCCTGACCATAAACGGAAATGTCACTCAATTTACCTTGATGTTCTAATACAAACTTTTCAGATTGAACAAACATACCGCCACTACCACAACAAGGATCCATAACTCTTCCTTTGTATGGTTCAAGCATATCCACCAACAATTCAACGATACTTCTTGGGGTGTAGAATTCTCCACCTTTCTTCCCTTCATCACGTGCAAATTCCCCTAAAAAATATTCAAACACATGACCTAACAAATCCGCTGTGCGTTCTTTGCTTTCACCAAAGGAAATATTGGAAATTAAGTCAATAAGTCCTCCTAAGCTGTTTACATCCAGATTACCTCGTGCAAAAACTTTTGGAAGTACACCTTTCAATGGTGCATTTTCCTTCTCAATTTCATCCATTGCAGCATCGACTAATTTGCCAATTTCTGGATTCTTCGCATTGTTTTGAAGGTAGGTCCAACGGGCGTTTTGTGGAACAAAAAACACATTTTCGGCTCTGTACTCGTCTTTGTCTTCTGGGTCAGCTCCAGCAAAATCGCCGTCTCCTGACTCTAATTTTTTGTATAATTCTTCAAATGAATCAGAAATATAACGTAAGAAGATTAGCCCTAATACGACATGTTTGTATTCTGCAGCATCTATGTTCTTTCTCAGTTTATTTGCGGTAGCCCAAAGTACTTTTTCGATGGGTTCTTCTGTTTTTGTTTTGGCCATTGGTTTAGTTTAGTTGTGTAACCAGTAATATGTTGTTTTTTCTGGTCTTTCTTCTCCTTGCTCGTAATATGTGGTAACAATTACGGGAGGTTCTTCGAAGTAGTATCCTACTTCATTCTTTAGTTTAACTAATGAAAAGGGCTGAATCTCCTGGACAGTTTGATTAGTCGTTGATGATTCTGACATAAAATCCTCACCGTATTCAACAGATTCAACATATAATATTTGATCTGTATTATTAATCATTAAATTCTTTCCTTTGATTGGAATGTTTAGGACTTGATTGTTTTTAAACTTATATTCTATTTCTGAAGCCAAGGTGATATATTTTATTGGCTTGTTCATTCCATATAAGATTTCAATATGACCAATTGTAAAAATCATTGAAAATATATAAACACCAAGATATAAGCAGAAATATCTATGATGTGATTTTATAAATCTTGCAGCAGCAAAGAGAAGAATTGCTAAAAAAAAAGAGAAAAACCCATAATCAGTCTCAATTAAAATTTTTTTAAACGAAAATGGTAGTATGAATAATCCAGCTAATATAATTAAGACATTATTTCGGTCATGTTTTTTATAAAATAGATATACTAAAATTAAAGTTGAACCAAAAAATAAAAAGGATGCAAGTTGAGTTGACATTTTACTTGTTTTTAGCCATAATTGCTATTAATACTTTAGAATCTTGAGTAGATGGAATTTGATCTCTATGATGAAATCCTTCAGGAACAGCGTTTGAAGTCACGAGACTGTAACTGTTGATATATATTTTTGCAAGTAGCTTATTGCTTATAGAATAGAGGTTATAGACGTCAACAGTTCCTTTGATGTTATCAACTTGAATTCCGGAAGCAGGTATATCCTCAATAGGTTTGTCATCTCCAATCTGAAAACCATCATTATCCATTGTTCTTAGATAAGTTACGGGATTATATGTTGTTATACCTTGCTTTTGGGAAATGTACTGATACCTTAATTTATCTAAATATGCTTCAAGATTGTCCAATCCGTTTATTGGAATAGGATTTGTTTTTTCTAATCCAAATTTACCAATGCCATTGGGATTTATATCCAACAAGGAATCATCATGATCAGTTAATTGAATAAATTCTTGCATCAGGCTTTTTGTTTCTCGAATTGTAATTTCGTCACGAACCTTGTTAAATTCTTCCAGTTTTCTCTGCTCGTCAGATTTAGGTTTTAGAAAGTCAAAAAATCCCATTTTATTTTCGTTTTATTTTTTTACTAATCAACTATAAATTTAATAATTTTATCGGCCTCAAATCATTCACCTCCACCTCCAACACATACTTATCAAGCGTTGTATTATATTTCACAAAAGGCGCCACCAAAGGATACTGGTCTTTCATCAACAAAAATTGCTTGAGGCTCAGTTCCAACTTCACAGGATATTTCTTCCCTGCATAGGCGAAGCCGAATACGTCAGGTATTTGTTGTTCGTGTTTGTCTTCGTTTTTGAATGGTAAGTCGAGGTATTCTACAGAGCCAATGCGGTCGATGTTATAAGTTTTGTTTTTCTCGGAAGCAAGTTCGTAGGCCATGACTGTTTGGTAGTTCTCCGTGAAGCCAAAAGGCTCTACGATGCGATCAGAGATGGTTTCTGTGTTGATCGATTGGTATTTCTTCAACACCACCTGTTCTGTGTTCATCATCGCCTTGGTGAGGCGTTCAACTATTTTTCCATTCTTGGCGTTGAGTAGGTGAGTGGCCACCATCGGAAGTTCGGAGCCCATGTAGATTTTGCTCAGCACAGCATCCTTGAGTTTTGACCTTTTGCCTGTTGTGAGCACCAATTCTTTGAGAAACTGTGCTTCTTCCTGACTAAAATGAACGCCGTCGGCACCTTCTTTTTCGATGAAGAATCTTTGGCCAGCATCTTTGTGTAGGTCAAAACCGCATTCACGCAAAAGGTCTAGGTAGCGGTAAACCGTTCTTTCTGTGGTGTCGAGAAATGTTGATAGTTGCTGGACGCTTTTGTGTGGTGCTTCTTGAAGATAAGTGATGAGTTGCAGTACCCTCAGGATTTTATGTTGGTTTAACATGTGCAATATTTTTGACAAATAACCCCAATTTGTTCGGGCTCTGCAAATTATTGACCTGAGTTGTCAGGGGAATTTGCCTTGGAAGGTTAGATTGACTTGAGTTGTCGGAACTATTGATGTAGTTTGTAATCAAAAACTAATTATGAAAAAACTGATTTGTCTTATTCTGCTGATTTATGGTAACCCAATCTTTGGCCAAACTTATAATTATGAAGTGGGCTTTGCCTCGGGTTTGTTCTTTAAAGTGAAAGGTTCTTTTATCATTACAGATTCAACTGTAGTTAACGAAGGATGGATTGAGGATGAAAAGAAAACCCAAACCTTCAAAAGGAAGCCAAGTACCTCTGATGCCGCCGTTTATTACACCGATGGAGTTCAAACATTTATGTTAAACATTCAACCTCAAACAGGGAAGAAAAAGGGATATTCACATGAATACATGATTGTGTTTTCAAATATTAACAATCCAAATGCAAACATTTCTTATTTCGCTAACAAACAAAAATAAAAGATATGAAAAACGTTAAAAAATTACTTTGGTCTGTATTTATGATCACTTCTTCTTCACTAGGTTTTGCTCAAGAAGTAAACTACAATGACATTCAAAATGGGACGGTTACAAAGGGTCAGTTTGAAAGTTATATTGCCAAAGATGGTAGTGTATATAAAGTAGGTGATAAAATTCAATTTGGGAGCCCCTCGGGAACTAATGGAAAGTTTGTAATTATCCAAAAAATGGATATTGCAGGAACGGTTTATGTTGTTGGGCCAGAGGCAATCAATACATCAGCCGAAATCAAAAAGATCCGAATTACGGGAACGTCACGTGCTGGTTACAAGGCAAATTTTCAAACGAAAGGAATGACGGGTGTCGATAACTACTTCCTTAATATTGAGGATGCCATTGCTGTAGGCGAGATCAAATCATTTGGTATGACTAGCGATGAAGCACTTGAAGCCTTGAAGAAGGCCAAAGACAAGTTAGATCTAGGATTGATTACCCAAGAGGAGTATGACAAAATCAAGGCTGAATTGACGCCATATATTAAGTAACTCAATTATAAAACACTAAAAGAAACAATATCATGAAAAAAACGCTATTTCTCCCTCTATTATTGACTCTATTTACCGCTTTGGTCAGTTGTGAAAAGAATAAGCCTTGTAATTGTGGCGTGATCACAAATGATGAAATTCAGACGGATGCCAGTGGAAATTTCATTTATACATTAACCATAAAAAACGATTGCTCCGGTAATCTGGGCACCTATAATTTTAGTTACGATGTATGGTTTGATGCTAATGTTGGTGAAGATTTTTGTGTAACAAATGTGTCAAGTTGGGTGCCAGTCAAACCAGGCACGAACAAACCAGTTAAGAAAGATGGTAAAACGATCATTCACGAATGATTTGTTGAACAACTTTTACCTCAAATCTTATCAATAAAAGAAAAACCGACCTAAAAAGTCGGTTTTTCTCGTTTTTGCAAGTCAGCTCGGATGATTTTCATTTGCCGGTTTTGATTTGCAATATAGATGGCTCCTCCAATGATAACAACCCCCAGGGCTATCATCAAGATGATTTTGTCGTTGTTTAAGTTGCCATTTTCTGCTTGTAAGTTGCCATAGTCAGATCCTTGGCCTAGCACGTCGAAGGTGCCTAGTTCTGGATGTTTACTCATTGCTTATTTTTTGTAGGTAGACATAATTAGTATCTTCTGGGTCATTGATGATCATGACGTCGTGTAGGGTAGGCTGCTGCTTTCCATTATAGGGTGTGTAAAAGGTGAGTAGACCCAAATCTGCTCCTGCGCCTCTTAGAAACTCTCTTGATCTCTTGATCTTGGTTCGTTTACCCATCAGCTTTCGATAAACTTCCAGTGTTTTCCTGTGCTTGGCTTCCATCTGATTAAACGCCCGATACTTCGCGTTCTGGACTAAATTATTGTTGTCCTTTTGGTGTTTGCGATTCAGATACTTTTTGGTACTATTTCTTGTTTTGAAGATTTCTCCGCATCCGCACTCGCATTCAAGTGTAATTGGTTCTTTGTAACTCATGGCTGCCAGATTAAAGATTCCTAAATTGTTCCGGATTGCGTTGTCTGCGCTGAATGCATTCCACTATTTGTTCTTTGTAGAAGTACACCCGTGAGGCGATTTTTACCTCAGGAGGAAGGATTTTAAACCTTCGCCACTTGTCAATGGTGGTTGTTGTAACTCCGAAGCGTTTAGCCACCTCTAAGCGGCTATACAGCGCTGAAGGGTCAGCTTTCACATTTTCCTGTGTCATAACAGGCTTTAACTTCTCATCGAGTACATCTGCGATGAGGCTCCGAAGGTCGGAGGTGGTCAGTGTGACCAGTAGATCTTTAGACATCATATATATTATTTTAAAATGAATGTCTCAAAATTGGCATTTATCAAAACCTCTGTTGAAGTCTTAGTACGTCTAGTACGGATTCTAGTACGTTTTGCAGGATTCTAGTATGTTTTGCTGTACTTAGCGAACTGCATTAAAGGGATAGTTCTTGTACTTTCTTGCAAAATTTGTTTTCCAAACATCAAATTTGGCATCATTGTATTGCCTCAAAAAAGTTCTTTTTAACAGCTTAAAATACACTTCACTGTTATCGGCAAAATCGTATTTATAATAGAAATCATAAAATAGCTGATTTAAATGCCGCTGGGCAATTCCAATTATCATCGGTTGCTGATGAGGTAGAGCAGCTTTTTCCTGAAAAAAGAAATTACTTCGAAGAAAATGCTCAATGTCAGTATCCGTAAGGTATGGCCTGTTTTTTTTGTCTTTGATTATTGTTAGTTGGCGAAAATGAAAGAAAGCCTTCTCGAAAGTACATGACGTATGTATTAAGTCTTCTTTTTTGATATTGGAATCAACAGGCGTACTATTTTGATACTCTGATTTGTCCTCGTTAGATTTTTTCGGCTCTTCCTTCGGGTAATTGGAATGCATAAAATTTACAAATGCCTCAAAGTTAAAATGCTGAAAAAGATTAACGATTTGGTTGATGATTTCAACGTTGATATTCACATCATTTTTGAAGAGGTTTAAGGATTCAATATTGATAGTTGTTTGAGGCTCCTTGATTTTCTTCTGATCCTTTTGCTTTTCGTTTTGCTCTCGCACCCAGTCAATCACGGCATTCTTTTGTTCCTTGAAATCATAGAGTTTGTTTGACTTCATTATTTTAATAACCAAGTATTGAACGTGACCTAGGAAATTCTCCACGTGACCAAATTCATCGTCATTGTAGGCATCGAGGAGCATCGGTATTTCATCTGCTTCTTCAATACTCAAATGTAAGGCCAGCCAAAAGTCAAATGCAGGATGAGTAGGGGAGATAACGCATGCTTGTTTTCTAGACACCTCAGATGCACTAGGGTCAAAACCAATGGACCATTTATAAGCATTAATAGCCTCTCGTAATCGAAAAGCATATTC
>JBEBDG010000001.1:0-31022 GCA_041157165.1 Bacteroidota bacterium | reverse complement strand
CAGAAACTGGTAAATTAGAGGTTGGATCTCAATCTAACAATGCAAATAGCTTGCCAAAAGATAGTAATGTACAGAATCAAGGAGTTTTAGAGGATGAAATTAATTCAGATTTAAAATCCGATGAAGCAAATAATAAATTATTAAATAGACAAAGCAAGTTGACATTACCATTTATTGCTAATATGACTGTTGAGGATTTAATAATAAAATCAGGAGGATTGAGAGAATCAGCTAATTCAGGATTTGTTGAAATTGTTAGAAGAAATAAAAACTATTTAATCAACGATTCATCAAATGACTCTAGAAAAATTGGAGAGTTATTTAAATTCCCAATAAATAAGGATTTAACTTTGAACGAAAATGCGTCTAAATTTCATTTAGAACCATTTGATGAAGTGTTTATTAGGTCATCTTCTAGTTATCAGATTCAACAATTTATAACTATCAAGGGTGAAGTAAAATTTCCTGGTGTTTATGGATTAGAGATGAAAGATGAAAAAATCAGTTCATTAATCAATAGAGCTGGAAACTTAACGATAACTGCTAACACCGATGGGGCAAGTTTATTAAGACTCAGAAAAAAATCTGAAATTGATAATTTAATCAGACAAGATCAGATTAAAAATTTAGAAAATAATTTCACTGGCATTGAAATTTCGCCGGAGGTAAATAGTTTAAATTATGAAAAAATAGGAATTGATTTGAATAGAATTTTAAACAATCCTGGTGGAAATGAAGATTTAATTATAGAAGATGGAGATATTATTGATATTCCAATCTTGAAACAAACGGTTAAAATTTCAGGGGAGGTTATTCAACCAACTACAATAACTTTCAAACAAAATTTCAATTTAAAAGATTATATAAATCATTCAGGTGGATTTACTCAGAAATCTGCAAGAAATAAAGGTTATGTGATTTATGCAAATGGAAATATAAATAGAACTAAACATTTTTTGTTTTTTAAAAATTATCCAAAAATTTTACCAGGAAGTGAGATTGTAATTCCTGCTTACAATAAAAATACCCAACAAATGGCTAGTTTAATTAACATTTACACCGGCACAATTACTAGTGTTGTAAGTGTTTATTTATTACTAAGAGCAACAATGAATTAATACAATGAATTTACCGAATGATCAATTTTCTGTAAAATTTTACTTGGCAAGATTTTTATTAATCATTCCATATTTCAAAAGCAATTATAAATATTTAATTGTCGGAAGCTTAATTGGGGGATTAATAGGGGGTATTGTAGATTATGTAAAATCTCAAAATGGTAAATATGAGGCTGAAATTATTTTTACTATTGAATCACCAAATAGTGCTGAGCCTGCAGGAATTGGTTCATTTTTAGGTCTTTCAGGAGCCAATGAATCTTCAAATATTTTTTCAGGAGGTAATTTTGAGGAATTAGTTAAACTGGATTTTATCTACGAAAAGGCCCTATTAACAAAAATTGATACATTTGGGGTACATGATGTTTTAATCAATTATTTTCTAAAAAAATACGACAAACCAGATTTTGAAAATTTTAAAACAGAAAAATTTGATTTTACTACAAAAGAAAAATTAAGCATAAACCAACAAGGTATACTTAATATTTGTGCGAATGAAATTAAAAATCAAATCAATTTTATTAAGGAAAATGAAAAATCTAGTTTTAGAAAATTGAAAGTAACCACTAATAATGATACACTTTCTTATTTATTTTCAACAACACTATTAAGGACTTTTTCAGATATTTACATAAAAAACAAAACCAAAAAATCGGCTGAATTAGTTGCAATATTAGAGAAAAGAGTTGACAGCCTTAGAAATGCCTTATACTATACTCAGGGAAAATTGGCAAGCTTTGCAGATCAAAATCAACAAATTGTATTTCAAAGTGCGAAAATAACCGCTGATCGATTACAAATGAATTCAGCTCAAATTCAGGGTTTATATAACGAAGCTATAAGAAATTTAGATAGTTATAAATTTAGTTTAGCAAAGGAAACCCCTTTATTGAATATCATTTCTCAAAAAGAATTACCAATATTTATTGCTAAATACAGGTATGGTATTTATTTAACCATTGGATTCCTTACTGGCTTATTTGTAACTATTTTAGTTTTATATTTAAGAAAAGTTTATTTCGAGGTTTTCAATGATTAATCTTAATACCTATTTCAAGGAAATATTTGAGCACTTAAATTTAATTTTCATATTAGCAAAAAGAGATTTAAAAGTTAGGTATAGTCAAACATTATTGGGGGTATTTTGGGCAATTGTAAAACCTCTGTCTACACTGTTTATTTTTATATTTATGTTTAAAAAAATAGCAAACATAAATCAAATAAATGGGGTCCCTATTCAAATAATAATTTTATCAGGTATCATATTTTGGAACTTTTTTGGTAGTTCATTTACTAATGTTTCAAACTGTATTTCTGCAAATACCAACCTAATTACAAAAGTTTATTTTCCTCGATTAATATTAGCCATTTCTACTATTTCTGTAGCAATAGTAGATTTTATTTTCAGCTTCATTATTTATATTGTAGCTAGTTTTATTTTAAATGTACCTATTGGTATATCCATAATTGGAATACCTTTATTGCTTCTTTTTATTAGTTTATTTAGTATTGGAGCTGGATTATTATTTGCAGCAAATTCTATAAAATATCGTGATATACAACATATAGGACCATTAGTTGTACAGTATGGTTTTTTTATTACCCCAGTTATCTATTCAATTCAATCGATTAATTTTGGTAATTACTTAGCAATATACTATATCATTAATCCATTAGTTGGTTTGATTGAATTGGGTAGATTCTTGTTAATTAATGATTATTCTATAAATCTTACCTATATTGGATATTCTATTTTATCCACATTGATCGTATTCATGATAGGCGTATTGGTATTTATAAAAAAAGAAAATTCATTTGTTGACCATTTGTAAAAATGATTGTAAAAGTTGAAAATATTACAAAAAAGTACCTTGTTAAAAACAAGGAAAATGCTGGTTTACTTTCAATTATTTCAAAAAAAGAAAGAAATGAATTTTATGCTTTAAATGGAATAAATTTTTCAATAAATCAAGGAGATCGCTTAGCAATAATTGGCAATAATGGAGCAGGAAAATCTACTTTGTTGAAAATATTAAGTCGAATAACCAGTCCAACATCTGGTTCTATTTCTATAAAAGGAAAAGTAGCAAGTTTGTTAGAAGTAGGGACTGGGTTTCATCCTGATTTATCTGGCCGCGAAAATATATATTTGAACGGAGCCATTTTGGGAATGAAAAAACATGAAATTGATTCAAATTTTGATCAGATAGTTGATTTTGCTGGTTCACAAATTCAAAACTTTTTAGACACACCTGTAAAAAGATATAGTTCTGGAATGTATGTACGATTAGGATTTGCTATTGCTGCACATTTAAATCCTGATATTTTAATTGTAGACGAAGTCCTTGCTGTGGGAGATATTGATTTTCAAAAAAAGTCATTGAGTAAAATGCAAGAAGTATCTAAACAAGAAAGGACAATCATATTTGTGAGTCATAATTTAACAGCTGTAAGCAATCTATGTAATAAAACATTATATCTTGAAAAAGGTAAAATGAGAGATTTTGGTGAAACTGGGCATATATTAAATAATTACCTAGCAGAACATCAGAAGAATATATTGATTCAATCATATGAAAACATTGATGAAGCTCCAGGAAATGATTTCATTCGACTTAAATATGCTAAGCTTGAACCCAAATTATTAGCCGACCAAGAATATTTAGATATTAGAAATTCATTTTTATTAAATTTTGAATTTTGGAATATGCAGGCAGATGTCAATCTTAATTTAAGTCTTCATATCTATGCTGCAACTGGAGAATGCATCTTAAATGTATCAACTGAATCTATACGTTTAAATACTGGCATAATAAGTGGCGAAATTGAATTTCCAGGTAATTTTTTAAATGATGGAAATTATTCTATTTCTTTAATGATTGTAAAAGATCAATCCATCGTTTTATATAATTTTGAAAATTTAATTACATTTGAAATAGCTGATTATCGTGAAAATGCCAAATGGTATGGAAAATGGCCCGGTTATGTTCGTCCAAATTTTCCTTTTAAATTATCTCAAACTACAAACCTGAAGTTAAATGCTTAATGTAACAAAAACCTTTTTGCCAAGTCTTTCTGAATATTCTCAATATTTGGAAAGAATTTGGGCTAACGGTCAAGTTACCAACGAGGGCCCATTTGTAAAAGAATTAGAAAATGAATTAGTAAAATTTACAGGTGTAAAGAATGTGATTTACGTTAGCAATGGAACCATTGCTCTTCAATTACTTATTAAAGCACTCAAAATAAAAGATAAAGTAATTACGACCCCATTTTCATATTGTGCAACTACAAATTCTTTAATTTGGGAAGGCTGTGAACCTATTTTTGCTGATATCAATCCTATTTCTTTAACATGTGAATTGAATACTATTTCAGATGTAATGACAGATGATATAAATGCTATTTTAACTACACATGTCTATGGAAATGCAGAGGGATTAGAACTAGTAGAAGAGCATTGTAAACAAAGAAATATTCCTCTTATTTTTGATGGTGCGCATTGTTTTGGTGTGAATTATAAAGGTAAATCCATATTTAATTATGGTACAGCTAGCACTTGTAGTTTTCATGCCACAAAAATTTTTCACACAATTGAAGGTGGCGCAATTTTTACAAATGATGATCTTTTGGCAGATAAATTACGTTTATTAAAAAGTTTTGGGCATAAGGGTGACGACTACTTTTTAGCAGGAATTAATGGTAAAACATCTGAATTCCATGCCATTATGGGTTTAATAAATTTGAAACATTTTCAAGAAATAAAAAATCACAGGAAAATTAGTTCAGAATTATATGACGAGCTTTTAAATTCAAATAAAAAAATTACTATTTTTAAATGGGGCAAGTATATAGAAAAAAACTATTCTTATTATCCGATTATTTTACCATCTGAAGAAATTCTGAATACACTTGTTGCTGAATTACAAAAGCAAAATATTTTTCCGAGACGTTATTTTTATCCATCATTGAATACTTTACCCTTTCTAGAAAAACAACCTTGTATTCAATCGGAGAACATAGCAAACAGAATATTATGTTTGCCCTTGTCTGCAGAAATATTAAAAGAAGAAATCATACAAGTTTGTAATATAATTAATCAAGTTATTTGATAAGAATGTATTATTTATATTTTGTTTTATTTATATCATTTATCTTACTTAATCTTAAAATTTCTTCTAAGATTAGTACCAATAATTTCTCTGAAATTATCATAACTGGATTTATCATCTATGCTTGTAGTTTAACCGTTACAGGTTATTTTTTGTCTTTTTTTAATTTTTGGCATAGTCCTTTTTTATGGAGTATTTTGCCGTTTTTTTCAACCTATTCAATTTATTTATTTTTTAAAAATTTTGAATTTATTGAAAATAGAAAATCTACATTTAAATTATTTGGAAGAAATATTCAAAAAATTGATGAAGAGGTTAAAGCATCCTCACAATTTCAAAAAAGGTTATTCCAATTATTGTTTATTTTTTTGATAATTCTTTTCCTTTCTTTGATTATAGGATTTTTTGTCAATTCTCCTAACGAATGGGATAGTATGACAGGTCATTTGAATAGAATATTATATTTTATTCAAAATGGAAATACAAAATTTTTCATTGGTACGAATTGGAATATTGATACCTATCCGAAAAGTTTCCCAAATCATCAAGTTTATCCATTCTTAATGACACATAAGAATGAAATGTGGTTTAAATTTCACAATCTTTCTAGTTATATAATTTCAGGATTTAGTTTTTATGGAATAATGAAAAGGCTAAATTATGATTTTAAGACCAGGTTAATCACAGCCTGTTTCTACCTATTTATTCCTATTGCAATTATACAATCAACGACAACAGATACAGATATTGTACTAGCATCCTATCTAAGTGTTTTAATATATTTTATTATATCCTATTTTGATCAATTTGAGAAAAGATATATTTTATTGAGTGCATTGACTTTTTCAATTGCACTTGCACATAAAATAACCTTTCTATTTACCTTTCCTTCATTATTATTACTACTTGTATTCTTGTTCTTCAAAAAAAGAAATGAAAAACCCTTAAGGAATATAAGATATATAATCAGTAGTTTTATTATTTGTTTTATCCTAATTGTTTTGCCATGTGGTTACTTATCGAATATATTACATTATAGACATCCAATAGGACCCAAAATTGCATTAGAACATCAATCCATTGAAAGAGCAAGAACGTTTGATAATTTATTAGAGCAAGGGTCTCGCAATTTATTACGATACTCAAGTGATTTATTAAACTTAGATGGTTTAAGAAATATTGAATCAATAGAAAAAATTAATTCAACCTTTAAAAAACCATTTGAAGCAATTGATAAAAAATTAAACTTGAGACTTGAGTCGGAAAAAGATTTTACAATAATACCCTTTTCATTTAATCGAAAACCAATTTTCTTTAATGGAACCCCAATTATGGGGATAATGGTTATATTTTACCTTTGTTCTATTTTATTTGTTTTTTTTGAACCTAATAAAAATAGGAAGCAAATTTCACTATTCCTTTTAGGGTGTTTTATTATTCATTTTCTCATTTTATCCTTTACAGCTGCTTATGATCCGTGGAAGGGTAGGTATATGCAAAGTTCTTTTGTCTTTTTATTACCCATTGGTGGCATATTAATTGAAAAAATACTGTATCAAAAGAAATTACTTATTCAAATTATTAGTTTTGTCTTTTTTTTATTGGTGGGTTTTTCAGGTATAATAACTGCCTTATTACACAATAGGGCATTATTAGTACCATATAAAGGTCAAAAAACAATTTTTCAACAATCTAGAATTGAAAAACTTACCATCAGTAGACCTGATATAAAAACTGCTTATCAAAATTTTGATATTATTGTACCGAATGATGCCGTAGTTGCAATAGCAACTATTAATGATGATTATGAGTATCCTTTGTGGGGAAAATCCTTTTCTAGGAAATTAATTCCAATTAATCCTTTCGGTTTAGGCCTTCAACCTATTCCTAAAGAGTGTAATTACTTGTTCTTTACCTCTCAACTTATTAAGCCTATAAAAGGTGATATTGACTTATCAAAAATGAAATATCCACACTCAGAAAACATCATTGTGCCAGGCGAAAATTATTATTTAAGAAAGCTTAAATAATATTGATTTAAAAAAATGATTAATGGAATAAAGACGATTTAATTGGTAAAAATCTGCAACTAATTAATTGTATCTTGCATCATTAAATATTTTATATCCCAAATGAATTTAAAGGAAAATGTATTTGAAGGATTAAGATCTATTCAGGGGAACTTGTTAAGAACTATTTTGACCTCTCTAATTATCTCCCTTGGTATTACGGCATTAGTCGGAATATTAACAGCTATTGATGGGATTCAAAGTAGTGTAGATAACTCTTTTGCAAGTTTGGGAGCCAATTCCTTTGAAATAAGAAATAGACCAATGATGTCTATAAGAAGAGAAGGCCAAAGAGAAAAAAGATATAAAAATATTACCTTTAGACAAGCCATTCGATATAAATCTCAATTTGCTTCAAAAGGGAAGGTTTCACTTAAATCAACTGTCAATAACAATTCCACAGCAAAATTTGAGTCAAAAAAAACAAATCCAAATATTAGATTAATAGGAGTGGATAATTTTTTTATGGATTTAAAAGGGTATAAAATTGCGAGTGGCAGAACATTCAATAAAAATGAATTTGATTTAGCCAGCAATGTTTGCGTATTAGGAGTAGATGTGATAAGTCAATTATTTGAAAAATCTAATCCTATTGAAAAAGAAATTACTGTTAATGGCATAAAATTAAAAGTAATTGGAATTTTAGATAAAAAAGGTAATATGATGGGAGGGGGTGATGATCGAGTAGTGATGGTTCCTTTAGAAACTGGAAGAAAAATGTCGGCAGGTAGAGATCTGAATTACGATATTACCACGTCTGCATATAAAGTAAAAAACTTAGATGATTTTATGGAGGAAGCCAGAGGGGTAATGAGAAAGGTTAGAATGGATAAATTGGGTGCTGAAGATTCTTTTTCATTGGAAAGATCTGATTCGATTGCCAAAAGCTTTGAGAGTATAACGGGTAGTTTAAGAATTGGTGGATTTGTTATAGGATTTATTACATTACTTGGAGCTTCCATTGCACTAATGAATATCATGATGGTTTCAGTGACAGAGAGAACAAGAGAAATAGGTATAAGGAAATCATTAGGTGCCACTCCCAATAAAATATTGGTTCAATTTTTAATTGAAGCTATTGTTATCTGTATTTTAGGTGGTATTGGTGGAATAGTTTTTGCGATACCTATTGGAAACCTTATTGCACAAGGAATAAGCGGCGGAGTTGCAAGTTTTATTATTCCTTGGTTATGGATGATTTCTGGAATAATCATTTGTATTTTAGTTGGCTTATTTTCAGGAATTTACCCGGCTGTAAAAGCTTCTAAATTAGACCCTGTAGAGTCTTTACGCTATGAATAATTCAATTTAATTCTTATTAGCATTTGCTTAATTAGATTAAATAAGGTAGTTTTGCATTGCAATTTTAATTGCCCAGATGGCGGAATCGGTAGACGCGCTGGTCTCAAACACCCGTGGGAGCAATCCCGTGCCGGTTCGACTCCGGCTCTGGGTACAAAGCCTCTCAAAAGAGAGGCTTTTACTTTTTATTCAATTAAAGATTCTTTCCAATTTTCATAAGCAACTTTATATAATTCCTGAGAAGTTTTATCAGGAATAAATTGTTCTAATTTCTTTAAATTACTGGTAGCTTCTTCAGCAGAAATATAGATTGCAGCACCAACACCAGAACCCAATGCTGCTCCAAGTGCGCCATCAGTCTCTAAAAGTTCAACCGGTATGCCAGAACTATTTACAATGGCTGATGTGAATAAATTACTCAAATACATATTTGCTTTTCCAGCCTTCATTAATGTTGGATGTATCCCAGCATTGGCCATTAATTCTATTCCATAAACCATTGAAAACGCAATTCCTTCATGCGCTGCACGAATAATTTCGGCTCCAGTGTGTAAATTAAAATCTAAATTTGAAAATTTACCACCAACGTTTTTATTTTGAAAAATACGCTCTGAACCATTTCCAAAAGGGTAGCAAATTAATCCTTTTGACCCTATATTGGCTTGAGAACCTAATTCATTCATTTGATTGTATGAAAAATGAGAAAAGAAGTTTTGCCTCAACCATCGATTTAAAATACCCGTACCATTTATACACATCAAAACACCAATCCTAGATAAATCAGATGAATAATTGACATGTGCAAATGAATTTACTCGGCTTTGAGGATCAAATTTCAATTCATCAGAAACGCCATAAACGACTCCAGAAGTACCTGCTGTAGTTGCAATCTCTCCTGGATTTAAAACACCTAACGATAAAGCATTGTTGGGTTGGTCACCGGCTTTATATCCAATGATTGTAGATTCGGATAATCCTAACTCATCTGCGATAGCTTTTTTTAACTGTCCATGGTTAGAAAATACTGGTTGAATTTTAGGAAAAATATTTTCTGTAAATCCAAATTCTTTGATTAAATCAGTTGCTATTTTTTTATCCTTAAAATCCCAAAGTATTCCTTCAGATAAAGCTGAAGCTGTGGTAGTGTAATTACCTGTAAATTGGAAAGAAATAAAATCCCCAGGCAGTAACACGTATTTAATCTTTTCAAAGTTAGGATACTCTTGATCTTTCACCCAAGCCAATTTAGCTGCAGTAAAATTACCAGGAGAGTTTAAATAATGTTTATTACAAAAATCTTCACCTAAATTTTTATAGGCTTGATTACCATATGGAGTTGCTCTTGAGTCGCACCATATAATGGAATTTCTTATGATTTGATCTTCTTTATCTACAATTACTAATCCATGCATTTGATAGGAAATTCCAATACTTTTTATCAATTTAGGATCATATTTTTTTGAAGCATTTGCTTTTTTTATTCCTTCCTTTACACAATACCACCAATGATCTGGAGATTGTTCAGCAAAACCTGGTTTCAATGAAATTATTTCATTTTCTTCTTCTGGAAAAGAAACTGAATGAACTAATTTTTGGTTGCTTGCATCAACGATGCTAACTTTAATAGATGAAGTGCCTAAATCGATACCGCACAAAAACATATAAAATAGGTTTAATGTTAAAAATAAAAATAAATTTACATCAAGTAAACAACCAATTTAGTTTAAATAAAATTAACCTAAAAATTAAATCAGGTACAATTTTTGCTTTAATTGGAAAAAGCGGAAGTGGAAAAAGTACAATTGCCAAAATATGTAGCGGAGAATTAATATCAAAAGAGGCAAGTATCACATTAAATGAATTAGAGCTTAATACAAATCATGAGCGTTTGATTAGAGAATTCGAACAAATTGGTTATGTTCCTCAAAATTTACATTTAAAGCCCCATCATACTATTTTAGAATTCCTTGAAATGCTCTACCAAAGCAAAACTAAATTGGAATCAAAAAAAATTATTCAAACCATTTCAAAAGAATTTAATTTAGAACCTATCATATTATCAAAAATTTCAAGTTTATCAGGTGGAGAAAGACAAAAATTAGCCTTAATACAAGCGATTAGTAAACCAATTAAATCCTTGGTATTGGATGAACCATTTAGTCAATTAGATACACTTCAAAAACAAGAAATATCTGATATCATAGAAGGTATTGTAAAAAAATTACAAATTCCATGTTTAATGATATCTCATGATATCATTGATGTAGTTCGATTGAGTAATTCACTTGGTGTCATCCATAATGGGAAAGTTATTTTCATTGGAAATTGGAATAAGTTTTACTCCAACACGAATAAAAAAATCATAGAATTACGATTGGGAATTGATAGATACTTAAAACAAACAAAAGAAATTATTCAATTCCTGAATAGTTTTTTAGAAAATTAGCATTTTGAGTGGTTTTTTCAATTACCATATTTAAATCCATTTGATATAAATCTGCTAATTTTTCAGCTATTAAGGGAATATATTTTGAAGAATTGGGTGTACCACGATAGGGTACAGGTGTTAAATAAGGAGCATCTGTTTCTAATACAATATGATCAAGAGAAATATCTTTGATAGATTCAAATAAATTTGAATTTTTATAGGTTATAACTCCTCCTATCCCTAAAAAAAATCCATTGTCTATACAGTGTTTTGCCTCTGATGCGTCACCAGAAAAACAATGAACGATACCTCGTAGATCTTTGAATTCTGGTTTTCTAATTACCTTAATTAAATCAGCATATGCTTTCCTGCAGTGAATATCAACCCATATATTTAAATCCAAGGCCCAATTACATTGTTGAATAAATGCGTCCATTTGCTCATTTTTATAACTTGTATCCCAATAATAATCTAAACCAATTTCGCCAATTGCTAATAAATTGGGCGTATCATCAATATAAGATTTGATAAACTTTAATTCATCTAAATAATTATCTTTTACATAGGTGGGATGTAAACCTAACATTGGTAAAAACAATTCCGGGAATTTTTTTGTAAGATTAATCAAATCTAACAAGGTATTAGAATCACAATTAGGTAACCAAACCTCTTTGATCCCAGATTGAACTAAATCATTCAAATGAAGATCTAAATCATTTAAAAAATATTCATCATAAAAATGTGCATGTGTATCTATCATAAAGCACAGGGTTTTAAATTATTCTCTTTGCAATAGGCAAGAAAAACTGGTAAAATAATTTTTAAATGGTGAAAAGATTTTACGCTATCATGAAATACGACAATTGAACCTGGTTTTAAAAGTGGCAAACAATTTGAAATTATTTCTTCAGATTTTGATTCTTTTCTATAATCTCCTGTTAAAACAGACCACATATAAATTGGTTCTTCTGAAAATGAATTATAAATATTACTAGTGATACGACCATAGGGAGGTCTAAACCCAACACTCTTACAATTAAAATTGTTAATTTCTTGATCACATAATGCTCTGTTCGCCCGATAAATATCTGAAGATGTTTTCCAAGCATTTAAATGATTCATTGTATGATTTCCAATTGTACAATTTGATTCTAAGATTTGATTAATCAGTTCAGGGTTTTGCTTAATATTTTTACCAATACAAAAAAAGCTTGCAGTTGCTTGAAATTTATTGAGTTCTTCTAAAACAAAATTGGTAATTTCAGGAGTTGGACCATCATCAAATGTAAAGTAGATAAATTTATTTTGATGAATACTTAAAGGAATTTCCCAAATTAATTTAGGAAGAGCTCTTTTTACAATATTGGGAATTTTATAAATAAACATTTTGAAAGAAATCGAATGCAAATTACAAGTTCAAATGCAGAAAAAATAATTTTAGGGATTGATCCAGGAACAAATGTTTTAGGATATGGAATTATTCGCGTAAAAGGTTCGGAAATTAAAATTGAACAATATGGTGTATTGAGGTTGGAAAAATATGCAACACAGGGATTGAAGTTTATAAAAATATTCGAACGTATTCATGGAATTATTGAAGAATTTTTACCAGACGAAATGGCCATGGAATCTCCTTTTTTTGGTAAGAATATACAATCTATGTTGAAATTAGGAAGGGTACAAGGATTATTAATGGGCATTGCCTATTCAAAATCTATTCCAATTGCTGAATATGAGCCTAAAAAAGTAAAGCAATCTGTAACAGGCAATGGGAATGCATCAAAAGAACAAGTTGCTAAAATGGTTGAAGTCATTGGAGGTATACAACTGGATGTCAAACTTTTAGATGCAACAGACGCACTAGGGATTGCCATTTGCCATCATTTTCATGCCAATTCAATAAGTCCTAGTAAAAAAGGCACTAAAAAGGGTTGGGGTGCCTTTGTTTCAGAAAATCCAAATCGAATTAAATAAGTTTTATAAGTAATTCATTAAGTTTTTCAATAGTATAGACCGGGGCAAAACAATTTTCATTATGACAAACAATAAATTGCTCCTTTTTATTTTGATTTAATTCTTCTTTAAATACAATCGGTTTTCTAGATGTTATATTGATTAATTTTTTTATTTCATTAATTGATAGTGGAGAATTAATTACTTTAATGAAAATTTTTCCAATTTTTTTAAACTCAAACATTATTCTCCACCAATTTGAAAAATAAGTTGGATTTTGAATTGCTTTTGAAAATATTTTTTTCAAAACGGAGTTGCCTATTATCGTAAATTTCACGCTATCATTTAAATTTCCAACATACAACAGGCATTCGACTACTACAGAATTGGAACTAGGAATAACTGAATCAATTATTTCTGGCAAATTAGCAATTAATTTATTTTCCAGCTGATTAGAAAAAACAAAAACACCGGTTTCCTCATTATAAAACTCAGTCACAATTATATGTAAAATGGCATTGGATTGTTGTAAATAATATGAGTCATTTGTTAATAAATACCATTTCAAATATGCCAAGCATAAAAATGATAAATCATCCAAAAAGGCAACTATGGGTTGATTGGTGTAGGTAGATTGATGGAGCCATACTGAATTTACTTTTAACTCTTTTTCAATTGAACAAAATAAACTCTCAATTTGAATTTTATTTTGTTCATTCAATAAAACAGCATATACATCAATTAATCCAATTAAATAAATGGCATTCCAAGCTAAAATTTGCTTGTGATCAATTGCAGGTTCAATTCTTTTTGATCGTATTTTCTTCAATTCATTTAATTCATTGAAATAATCTTTCGATAAAAATTGTTTCTTTTTATATAAAATATTATTTCCATTTTCCCAATTTCCAACTTTAGTAATAGAAAAATCATGATAGAACGTTGAATTTAAAGTATAAGGAAGAATATCATTTACTTCATCAAAATTCCAAACATAAAATTTTCCTTCAATACCCTCTGAATCAGCATCCATGCTAGCAAAATATAATCCATTAGGACCTAACATTTTTTGCGTATGAAATTGAATTGTTTTTTCTATTACCTCTTTGTATAAGGGATTTTCTGATCTTTTATAGGCGATAGCGTAAGTGCTTAAAAGTTGTCCATTATCATATAGCATTTTTTCAAAATGCGGACAAAACCATTCGGAGTCTACAGAATACCTAGAAAATCCTCCCTCCACGTGATCAAATATTCCACCATTGGCCATTTTTGATAAAGATAAATCGATAACCTCTCTTATTTGATTGTTATCATCACCAAACGATAATGTTTGCTCCAAAAAATTCCATAACGTTGGCATTGGAAATTTAGGCGCTTTATTGATGCCTCCAAAATAGGGGTCAGTAGAATTTAAAATATTTTTTAACAATTCCGACTGAAATCCACTTTCATCAAATTTTCTTAAATCTGAATCTTCTAAATAATTTTCATTCAATGAATCTCTGAAACCGTCTGCAGATTTTTGTAATTCTAATTTGTGGTTTTGATAAGCCTCTTTAATTGATTGAAGTATTTGTATCCATTTTTGTTTGGGGAAATAGGTTCCACCATAAAAAGGCTTTTGATCAGGCATTAAAAAAACATTCAAAGGCCATCCACCCGATAATCCCATTTGATGAATGGATTCCATATATATTTGATCAATATCAGGCCTTTCCTCCCTGTCCACTTTAATATTGACAAAATATGTATTCATTATTTCAGCAACTTCAGAATTTTCAAAACATTCATGTTCCATAACATGGCACCAATGACAAGCTGCATATCCTATTGAAACTAAAATGGGTTTATCTTCAATAGTTGCTTGTAATAATGCTTCTTCTCCCCAAGGCTGCCAGTGAACAGGATTATTTTTATGCTGTAGTAGATATGGACTGACTTGATTGCTTAGCTTATTCATAGATTTTGTAAATTGTATAAAATTTAAAAATGGCAGATATTTTAGAATATATTGTTCACCCAGAAATAGCAAATTCTCCTGAAAAATTACAAACATTTTTAGAAGGTGAATTAGGTACAAATGTACTTAATAAACATCAATATAGAATTGAAAAAAAATCTATAGATGCACGTTCAAAACAAATTAAATGCATTTTAAAAATTGGGTTATATCCTTTGAATTATGATTTTTTAAAAGAAAATGAAATTTTAAAAGTAAAAATACCAGTTAATTCTCCAACTGTGATTATCATTGGGAGTGGACCAGCTGGTTTATTTGCTGCTTTAGAGTGTTTAAAATTAGGATTGAGACCTTTGGTTTTAGAAAGAGGTAATGATGTTAGGGAGAGAAGAAGAGATTTAGCCAATATTAATAAGCATAATATTGTCAATCAACATAGTAATTATTGTTTTGGAGAAGGAGGTGCTGGAACTTATTCAGATGGAAAATTATATACTAGAAGTACAAAAAGAGGTGATATCCATCAAGTTTTACAAACTTTTGTTTCTCACGGAGCAAATTCAAATATTCTTTATGAGGCTCATCCCCATATTGGTACAAATAAATTACCAAATATCATTGCGTCAATTCGACAATACATAATTGAATGTGGAGGAGACGTATTATTTAATCATCATGTAACTGACTTTATAATTGAAAATAGGACAATCAAAGGTGTAATTGTAAACGATACTAAGGAGTTTTATGGAAATGCTGTTTTGTTAGCAACTGGTCATTCAGCAAGAGATATTTTTGAATTACTTCAAGAAAAAAATATTTTAATTGAATCGAAAGGTTTTGCTATGGGAGTAAGAATAGAACACCAGCAACTTTATATTGATCAATGTCAATATAAATTATCAAAAAGGCCTGATTATTTACCTCCTGCAAGTTTTAGTTTGGTAACTCAAACTTATTTCAAAGGCATTCAAAGGGGAGTCTTTTCCTTCTGTATGTGTCCAGGAGGCTTCATCGTACCGTCTGCAACGAGTCAAAATCAAGTTGTTGTCAATGGGATGTCGCCATCGAGAAGGGATTCAAAATTTTCAAATTCTGGAATCGTTGTTAGTATCAATGAGCATGATTTAAAGCGATATGAAAAATTTGGAGCTTTAGCAGGCATGCATTTACAAGAAGAATTAGAGGAAAAAGCAAATCAATTATCAGGTGGCACACAACAAGCTATTGGTCAACTAACGGGTGATTTTATTCAAAAAAAGGTATCTAAAGAATTATTGAATACTTCATATGTGCCTGGTGTTATTTCAGGGGAAATGAGAGATTTTTTACCGGATTTTATTGCAGAACCACTTGCAAAAGGCTTATCTGATTTTAATCAAAAAATGAAAGGATTTGGTTCAAATATTGGTCAAATTATTGGATTAGAAAGCCGAACATCTTCACCGGTAAAAATTCCAAGAGATAGGGAAACATTTGAACATCCTGAACTTGAAGGATTATTTCCAAGTGGGGAAGGAGCAGGATACGCAGGTGGAATTATGTCGGCAGCACTTGATGGTATTAATACGGCAAAAGCAATTGCAATTAAAATCAAAAATGGAAGAAAGATTTAAGCACATCCTTCATTTGCACCAACAAGCAATTGAAAAAAAACATTTACTACTTGATGCAAGAAAAGCTGCTGTTAGTGTAATCATTAATAACTTTAATAAAGATTGTCCAGAAATAGTTTTAATTAAAAGAAATGAATATGATGGTCACCACAGTGGTCAGATGGCCTTTCCAGGTGGTAAAATGGATCTACTGGATCAATCATTAACAGAAACAGCTATCAGAGAATCTTATGAAGAAATTGGAATAGACTTGTCTGAAGAACCATTGACACCACTTTTACCTATTTGGGTAAAAGTATCAAATTTTATCATTCACCCCTATTTAACAATTGTTGATAAAAAGCTTGAATTTGAGATAAATAAACGAGAAATAAATCGTATTTTTGAAATACCCCTAAGCATGTTTAGAGATCCTCAATCTGTAAATGCCCATAAAATTTCTATTTTGGGAAAAGAATATTGGTCACCATACTTCAAAGTTGAGGGAGAAACCATTTGGGGGGCAACAGCATTAATTTTATACCAAAATATCTATTTAAAAGACCCATTAAGAATATAAACACATGAGTGAGGAATTAGAAGACGGATCATTACAAGAACAAATTGCTGTTTCGGGAATGTACGAAAATTGGTTTTTGGAATATGCATCTTATGTAATTCTTGAAAGAGCAGTACCGGCGGTTGAAGATGGCTTAAAACCTGTGCAAAGAAGGATATTGCATGCCTTAAATGAAATGGACGATGGTCGTTTCAACAAAGTTGCCAATGTAATTGGTCAAACGATGCAATTTCATCCGCATGGTGATGCTTCAATCAATGATGCTTTAGTGAATATGGGTCAAAAAGATTTACTTTTTGATTGCCAAGGTAACTGGGGGGATTTACGTACCGGTGATGGTGCCGCTGCTGCCCGTTATATTGAGGTAAGATTATCCAAGTTTGCCAAAGATGTGGTATTTAATCCGCAAACGACTGAGTGGCAAATGTCTTATGATGGAAGAAAAAGAGAACCAATTACATTACCTGTCAAATTTCCCCTTTTATTGGCGCAAGGTGTGGAAGGAATTGCAGTTGGATTGGCTACAAAAATTATGCCTCATAATTTTTGTGAATTGATTCAAGCATCAATAGATATTCTCAATAATAAAAAATTCGAATTATATCCAGATTTTTTAACAGGAGGTCAAATTGATGTTTCAAATTATTCAGATGGCATAAGGGGATCTAGAATACGAGTGAGGGCAAAAATTGAAGAATTGGATAAAAAAACGCTAGTTATAAAAGATATACCTTTCTCAACTACAACAACATCTTTAATTGATTCAATTATTAAGGCAAATGATGCTGGAAAAATTAAGATTAAAAAAGTAATTGATAATACAGCCAAAGATGTTGAAATTCAAATACAATTAGCACCTGGTATTAGTCCAGATGTTACAATTGATGCCTTGTATGCCTTTACAGATTGTGAAGTTTCCATCTCTCCAAATGCCTGTGTCATCATTCAAGATAAACCACATTTTGTTGGAGTTTCAGAAATTTTAAAGGTAAACACACAGCAAACAGTAGAGTTACTCAGACAAGAATTAGAAATTCGTAAAGGTGAATTATTAGAAAAATTACTATTTAGTTCTCTTGAAAAAATATTCATTGAAAACAGAATTTACAGAAATATTGAAGAATGTGAAACCTTTGAATTAGTAATTGAAACGGTTGATAAAGGTTTAGAACCTTTTAAAAAGGAGTTTTACAGAGAAATCGTTGAAGAAGATATTCTACGGTTATTAGAAATTCGAATTAAAAGAATTTCTAAATACGACAGTTTTAAGGCAGATGAAGCCATGAAAAGGCTTCAAGAAGAGTTAGAAGAAGTTGAGCACCATTTAGCCAATCTAATTAGGTATGCAATCGATTATTTTAAAAATTTGTTAACAAAATATGGTAAAGGGAGGGAAAGAAAAACAGAAATTCAAAACTTTAATACCATTTCTGCAACTGTAGTTGCAGCAGCAAACCAAAAACTCTATGTAAACCGAGCTGATGGTTTTATAGGATATGGATTAAAAAAAGATGAATATGTAATGGATTGTTCAGATATAGATGATATAATCGTATTTCGAGCAAATGGGGTTTGTGTAGTTACCAAGGTGCAAGACAAAGTATTTGTTGGCAAAGATATTATCTATTGTTGTGTATTTAAGAAAAATGATGATAGGAAGGTTTATAATTTAGCCTATTTAGATGGAAAATCTGGACAATCTTATGTTAAACGATTTAAGGTAACTGCCGTAACAAGAGATAGAGAATATAAGTTAACTGGGTCCGATAATAAGTCTAAAATCACCTATTTTTCAGCCAATGAAAATGGTGAAGCCGAAGTTATTCAAGTAAGCTTAACAGCCAATTGTAAAGCTAAAATCAAGCAATTTGACTATGATTTCAAAAATCTTGCAATAAAAGGTCGTGAATCAATGGGGAATTTATTGACCAAATATCCGGTAAGAAAAATAATTTTAAAATCTGCTGGTGTTTCTACACTTGGTGGAGTTGATATTTGGTATGATTCTACAATTGGAAGGTTAAACAGGGATGAACATGGAATACATATCGGAAATTTTGAACCGAAAGATTTAATTTTAGTTGTATATAAAAACGGCCAGTACGAATTAACTAATTTTGAATTAACAAATCGCTATACTGCTGAGGAGGTATTATTTTTAAATAAATTTTCTCCAAAAGCAATTATATCTGCAGCATATTATGATGGATCAACAAAGGTTCATATGATAAAGCGTTTTAAAATAGAAACTTCTACTATTGATAAAAAATTCTTGTTTATTACGGAGCACAAGGCATCTAAATTATTGGCAGTAAGTGATAATTATTCGCCAGAAGTACAAATCAAATCAAAGCCAGATGGAAAAACAAATGAAGTTACTCTGGTTTCAATAGATGAATTAGTTGAAATTCGAGGGTGGAAGGCCATCGGAAATAAATTAAATTATCAGAAATTAACTGAAATTGAATTTATACCTACTGAAAAAAAATTGGAGGAAGAAGAAATTGAAAAACCCGAATTTGTCATTAATAATTTGGAAGAGCCAGAGGACGAAGTAGAAGAATTAGTTGAAAAAGATGAACCAGAATTTATCATTATCAATGAACCTGTTGAACCTCAACAATCAAATGAAGAAAATGTAATAAGCAAACCAGAAAAAATTGATAAAGAAGATGACATACCGTTTGAAATTAAAAATTTCCCAAACGAATCAGAAAAACATAATTCAGGAGAACAATTAGGATTATTTTAATTTTGAAAAAATGAATGAACCCAAGGTATTGCGAGCATGGGCATTTTATGATTGGGCTAATTCAGTTCATTCTTTAACCATAACATCTGCAATTTTTCCAATTTACTACCCAATTGCTGCCGTAATGGTTGGAAGTTCAAGACCTGAAATGCTTGATATTTTAGGTTTTTCTATTCCTAATACTGCCGTTTACTCCTACACAATTTCAATAGCATTTTTATTTCTAGCCTTTAGTATCCCTATTTTTTCAGGAATTTCTGATTACTTAGGAAATAAGAAAATGTTTATGAAATTTTTTTGTTATCTCGGGGCAATTAGTTGTATCGCACTTTATTTCTTTACGAAAGGAAGTTATTGGTTAGGCACCATTTCATTTTTATTCTCCATTATTGGTTGGGGAGGAAGTATCGTTTTTTACAATTCCTATTTACCTGAAATTGCCACACCAGATAAATTTGATCAATTAAGCGCTAGAGGATTTACCTTAGGTTATATTGGAAGTGTGTTGTTATTGATACAAAATTTAACCATGGTTTTAAAACCAGATTGGTATGGAGGTATCAGTGGAGACCAGGCATCCAGAATTTCTTTTTTAACTGTCGGAATTTGGTGGATAATTTTTGCACAAATACCTTTTCAATATTTACCTAAATCTAAAATTTTAAGAGAAAAAGACCATCAAACTTGGTGGTTGGGAGGATTGAGAGAATTAAATAAGGTATTAATTGAAATTAAATCTCAACCTGCTATTAAAAATTATTTAAGTGCCTTTTTCCTTTATAACATGGGTGCACAAACGGTTTTGTTTTTAGGAGCACTTTTTGGTGGACAAGAGTTGAAATTACCAGCTCAATCTTTAATTATTACCATATTATTAATTCAGTTGGTTGCAATTCCTGGCTCATATTCTTGTGCTTACCTTTCAAGAAAGTTAGGCAATGTAAAAGCTATAGGTTTAATTGTTTTCTTTTGGATAGTTGTTTGCTTTTATGCTTACACGGTACATGATGAGTTTAACTTTTTTATTTTAGCAACTGCCATAGGTTTTGTAATGGGAGGTATTCAAGCCAATAGTAGAGCAACTTATGCAAAGCTTTGTCCTAAAGGAGAAAGGGATACCGCTTCGTATTTTAGTCTTTATGATGTTTGCGAAAGATTATCAACAGTAATTGGTACCGCTATTTTTGGTGCATTTATTCAAATTACTGGAAATATGAGAAATGGCGTATTTTTCTTAATTTTTATTTTTGCCTTTAGCTTTCTATTTATTTACCAATTACTTAGAATTAATCCTCAAACTTTGATCAAATCGGAATAATATTTCTGTCTTTGACCTGTGTCCATTCAATTGGCACAACTTTAGAGATTTCATCGATTAATACCCGTAAAATGGCCTTTCGAACAAATGATTGGCTATGTACCATTGAAATTTCTCTAAATGGCTTATTAGGCAAAATTGGAAAAATTTGATTTTTTATTTCTTCTGGCAAATATTCAACAACTAATTCAGGAACAATCGTTTGTCCATTTGAATCTTTTGCTAATCGAACAATGGTTTCTAAACTACCAGATTTGTATATAAAATTATTGAATTTAGCCTTTAAATTTCTTAAGCTACAAATAAAATTTACTTGATTAGAAAGACAATGTCCATCTTCTAACAACCAAAGTAAATCTGGCTGAATTTCTTTTGATTTTTCTAGCGCATTGGAATAAAGTAATAATTCCTCATAATACACAGGAATTTCATTCAACATACTTTCATTTAAGGGTGTAACCAACAGACCTAAATCAAGCTTACCTTCGATTAAATGTTGCTTAATCTGGTCAGTGGTTAATTCGGAAATAATCAATTGTAAGTCAGGATATGTTTTATTGATATGTGATAAAAACTTTGGAACCAGATAAGGAGCAATGGTTGGAATTATTCCTAGATTAATGGTACCAGAAACTTTTGAGCTATATCCTTTTGAAAGTGATTTTAAATTATTCCATTCTTTTAATACGATTCTTGCTTGTTGAATAATTTCTTCACCATGTGCAGTTGGTTTTATAGGTTTAGATTTGCGATCAAATAATTGCATATTTAATTCACTCTCCAAATTGGTTATTTGAATACTTAAACTTGGTTGGGTAACGCAACAGTGCTCAGCAGCTTTTGAAAAACTTTTAAAATCTGCTACTGCCACAATGTATTCAATTTGAGAAATATTCATACCATAAAAAATATTTATACAAATATAAAAAATATAAATTTGATTTATATTAAAAGTATGTAGACATTTGTATATTAAAATTAAATAATAAAAGATATGTCACAAATTTTAGGTTTAGGATCAAAATTTCCTACATTTTCAAAAAAAGCAGTAGTTACTTTAGATAAAGAGTTTGTAGAAATTACAAACGAAGATCATATCAAGTCTGGGAAGTGGATGGTAATGTTTTGGTGGCCAAAGGATTTTACATTTGTTTGTCCAACAGAGATTGCTGAATTCAATAATAGAGCAGGGGATTTTGCGGATAGAGATGCTAATTTAATTGGTGCATCTACTGATTCAGAATTCGTTCATTTGGCATGGAGAAACGATCATAATGATTTAAGAGGTTTAAAATTTCCGATGTTGGCTGATACATCAAAAAGTTTAGCTGAAGAGTTAGGAATTCTAACAGAAGAAGAAAAAGTAGCTTATCGCGTAACTTTTATAGTTGATCCTCAGGGAATTATTCGTTGGGTATGTGCCAATGATTTATCAGTAGGAAGAAATGTAGACGAAGTATTACGAGTTTTAGATGCCTTACAAACAGACGAATTATGTCCATGTAATTGGAAGGCAGGAGATGCAACTTTATCATAGACAAACAGTAATGCCCCGAATCTCGGGGCATTAAATTTTTAAAGAAATGAGTGAGACAAGAGATAATTTATTAATAGAATTAAATTTAGATACAGCATTACAGTTTCCTTTATTAGAGTCATTAGATCAATCGGAGCATAGATACATAAAGGATTTAAAAATCAATGTATCCAATTCATTAAGATCTCAAAATTTAAATGAAAAGGAGGCGCTTCTTTTAGCATTAGCTGTTTCAATTAATCAAAAACATACATTGACTATTCAATCGTTAACTGAATTAGTTAAGCAAAAGGGGGCTTCAGAAGCAGAAATAAATGAAATACATGCATTAGTTTCTCTTTTAAATGCAAATAATGTGTACTATCGATTTAGACATTTTGTAAACAAAGAATATTACAATAATGCGCCTGCTGGAATTAGAATGTCAATCATGATGAATCCTGTTTTGGGAAAAGAATTTTTTGAACTAGCAAGTTTAACGGTATCTGCACTAAATGGTTGTGAAATGTGCGTAGCATCTCACGAAGAATCAGTAAGAAACCATGGTGCTAGTGAGGCTAGAATATTAGAAGCAATCCGCCTAACATCCATATTTAAAAGTTTATTAGTATTGATTTAAAGTTTACTTTTGAACAAAAAAAGGGAGCGTTTGCTCCCTTTTTTATTTTAGCTTTTTTACAATTGAAGATAAATTTAATCGAAAGGACAGTAATTCTTTAAAACTTTGCCAGCACACCTTAAGTAATTTCATATGACGAATAGAAACTTCTCCTGTTTGTCTTTCGACATGTTTAATTGGAATATTCTTAACATCTTGTCCAGCTTTCTTAGCGATTACCGATAAAAATATATTGGGAGCAAAAGGCGTTTTTCCTGGTAATGCATCAATTAATTTTTCTAAAAATTTTCCTTCAATTAATCGATATGGAATATTTGCATCAGCAATATTTGTTCCGTATATGAGCAATAAAGAATATTTTAATATTTTGGTAATAAATAACCGAAATGGTGCATCATGTCTGATTTGACGAAACCCTAATAAAAATTTAGAATCAAATCTATTTTCCCATAATTTATAAAAATCAGAGACAAGAAATTGATCATCTGAATCAGTTTGAAACACAAAATCGGGATTATATTTTAAGGCTTCCTTGTACCCATTCACCACCGCCATTCCGTGACCAGCATTTTTTTGATGAATAATTTTTAAATTTGGCAATGAGGGGCTTAATTCGTCCAACAATTTCCCAGTATTATCTCTAGAACCATCATTTACGACAATAAATGTGAAATTATTTCCAATAATTTTATCAATTCCTTCATACCAAGTTGTAATTACTTGTTGAATACATGCCTCTTCATTGTAGGCAGGAATTACGATGGCTAATGGGGTAGGCATTTTATTCAAATTTATTTTTTAATGTCATAAATGGTTGTTCTATTAATAACCATGAAATGCTTGAAATGATAATTAAAAGTACGAAGTTAAATAAAAACAAGAAAAAGTGACTTTGAAATAAATAGTTATTTGTAAACGAAAAATTATTTTCAAAATAGCCAAACAATGTATTTCCATTATTATGGTATACATTGTAAACAAAATTATGATAAAGGTAAATTCCATAAGATATTTTACCTAAATAGTTTACCCAATTATTTGTAAAAATTTTACCAATTAAATCGTTTTTACCTTGAATACAATGCGCTAAAATAAAGAAAGCAAAAAGTCCGAAAACAGTTCGTTCTAAAATTATAAAATATGGATTTCCATGCTTTAATGTTTCTGTTTGACTGATTAATAAAATACCAACAGATGCCATAAAAGAAATAAAAATAGCAAGTTTTGTTCTTTTTAAAAGTTCACCTTTATAATGGAATAGGTAGGCTAAAAATCCACCCAAACCAAAACAATCTATGGCTGCAAATGGATTTACGTAATTTACAAACCATTGCTTTTCAATTACATCGTTAGGTATATTCACATAATAACCAATTCTAGTTCCTATACCAATGATTACCATACATATTAAAAGTATAAGATATTTATGGGGCTTAAGAAATAAAATAAAATAGGGGAAAATTAAATAATATTGTTCCTCAACAGCCAAAGACCAGAAGTGGTCCCAAACACCCAACCATTGTTTATGAATGATAATGTACCAATTTGAAGCATAACCAAACATCCACAACCAATTTAATCGAATTGGTTCTATTGCCATTAAGATACCCAAAATACATATTCCATAATAAATTGGAAAAATTCTTAAAGCTCTTCTAATAATAAAATTCTTGATTTTTATCAAATAGGAAACCTTATTTTTCCTACAATCATCTGCATTTTGAAATAAAATTCTAGTTATAAGAAATCCGCTTAGGACAAAAAATATAACTACACCTAAATGTCCTAGGGGAAATGGTAATTGTTCTGCAAACCAATGATCTACTAAAACGAGTAAAACGGCAAAAAAACGAATTCCATTTAATTGACTAAAATACTCGTTTGAATTACTTTTTAGCTTACTCATTGATTAATGTAAATTCCACTCTTCTATTTAATTTCCTTTTTTCTTCAATTAAGTTACTTGAGACTGGATTACTACTTCCCCAAGCCTTGGATTGTATGCGATTAGCCTCAATACCCTTGCTAATCAAATAATCTTTAACATTTTGAACTCTTTTTTGAGAAAGTAATAAGTTTTCATTCCAATCACCTTGATTATCGGTAAAGCCCTCCAAAAATAATTTAAATGATTGATTTTGTTGAAGAATTACGACAATTTTATCTAAATCTTCGAAAGCGTAGGGTAAAATATCTGCTTTGCTTTGTTCAAAAATTAAATTTGGTAAAACAAATTGTTGATTTAACTTTAAACGATTTAAATTAAAATTTCTTTTTAAAATTTTAAATGATCTTTCATTTGAAAGATCAAATTTTTCTGTCAAAGTCATGAAACCCTTTTTTCGAATTTGCAAATTGAATGCTTTTTTTGCTGGCCACATAAATGAATAATCTCCAAGATATGGATCATATTCAACGGTTAAAGTGTCTGAGGGATTTGGACCTTTAATAAAGAGAGTAGCAGGTATTGGTTCGTGTGTCGATTCATCTAAAACTTGTCCATTAAACTGTATCAATACCAATGGCTTTACCTTTTCTGGAATTTTAATTCGAAAAATATCTTCAGCTCCTACGGCATCATTTACCGAAGAAAAATAGGCATAATCTCCTTTGGCAGAAACCGAAAAATAACCATCCCATTGTGATGTATTAATAATTGGTCCTAAATTTTCAGGTTCAGTCCAATTTTGCCAAGAATCGTCTAGCCTTCTGGTCATGAAAATATCATTATTGCCATAGCCTAAATGACCTGAAGAGGAAAAATACAAGGTAACACCATCTGGAGCAATAAAGGGTGTACTTTCTGCCTCGCCTGTATTAACAACTGGACCAATATTTTTGGGTTCCGACCAGGTACCATCAGAATTAGCAAATGAAACATATATATCTTTTCCGCCAAATGAATTTTTCATTTCAGTAGTCATAACTAAAATTTTACCATTCGGCGCTAAAGAATATTCCGAATATTCTGATCTATTCCTGAAGTTTTGAATTTTAGCTTGGACAGGGAAGGACCAGTCGCCAGTTCTTAATAAATAGGAAAATGAAACACCTTTTTCCATTGAACCATCTGGTTTATACACATTATTAAGGAGCAATGTTTTTCCATTAGGTGAAATACCGCACACCGCATTATTTTCTTCATTATTTATTGGGATTGGAAATAGTTTAGCTTTACTCCAATTTTTATTTTCGTCTAATGTAGCATACCAAATATCTTGATTTTTAAATTTTCCAATATTATCCGGATGTTTCCACCTAGTGAAATAAAGTGTTTGTCCATCTGGACTAATCACTGGACAAATTTCATTGTAATTTGAATTAATTTCAGAACCTAAATTTTCTCGATAAAGAGTAGAGTTATTATCAGTTGGTAATTTAAGTGACTCTTCAATTGGAATACTTGTAGCAGAAACACCAATAGCATCTATTTGCGAATATCCTTTAATTCTTTGCGAATTAAATGTTAGTTTTAAAGCCTTTACCTTAAATGAGGTAATAGTGGGAAGCATGATGGTAGTTACCTGACCATTGCTTTTTTGATATCCTGCCTGAAAAGATTTTAACGGAAAAATTTTATTGTTAAAATCAAGAGCATCAACTTGAGAAAGACTACCAGCACCATAATTTTCAAATATAGCTATTTGTCGAATTGAAAGAAGTGAATCGAATTCAACGATTATGTACTCTTCCTCAGGACTATCCGATGTTAAGGATTGCCAAGAAGCGGGAGAGGGGCCAAATTTAGGATATTTACTAGGCTTTCCTAAAACTTGAATTGCCTTATTCTCTTTTGTTTGAATTAAAGGATCTGAAAATTCACTTGATACTGCTGTTACTTTTTGAGCCCAATGAACCTTTTGCGAATAGCCATTAAAAATGGTTATCATTACAATTATAAAAAGGAAACATTTCTTTGGCATTGATTACGCTGTAATATCTATCAAATTCTGTATCGTTTGAATTGGATTTGAGGAATTAAAAACATAGCTACCAGCAACAAGTACATTGGCACCTGCATCAACCAAAGCTTTTGCATTCTGATCAGTTACACCTCCATCGATTTGAATTTTTAAATCTTTTTTCCCTAATAACTGGGCCAATTGTGAAACTTCTTTCGTTTTTTTAATTGCATTTGAAATAAATTTCTGACCACCAAATCCTGGATTTACAGACATGATTAAAACCAAATCAACATCAAAAATAATATCTTTTAATACAGAAGTTGGAGTACCAGGATTTATAACTACACCCGCTTTACAACCAGCATCTTTTATTTGTTGGATTGTCCTATGGATATGAGGACAAGTTTCATAGTGTACAGAAATAATATTGGCTCCAGCCTTCGCAAAAGATTCAATATATTTTTCTGGATTAACAATCATCAAATGAACATCTAGTATTTTAGTTGTCTGCTTTTTAATAGCCTCTAGAACAGGGAAACCAAATGATATATTTGGTACAAATACACCATCCATTACATCAATATGAATCCAATCTGCTGCAGATTGATTTAACATTTCAATTTCTTGTCCAATTTTTAAAAAATCACAAGCTAAAACAGATGGGGCAATAATTACTTTTTCCATGATACAAATTTAATTAAATTTAAGCATTAATTTGACTGAATGGACGTAAGAAAACGAATGGATGATTTGATTCTTTTGATTAATAAGTATAATAAGGCTTATTATGATGAAAATCAAAGTTTAATAAGTGATCAAGAATTTGATAAATTATTAGATGAATTGATTCATTTAGAACAAGAATTTCCATTGTTTGCAAATCCTGATAGCCCTACGCAACGAGTTGGGGGAACCATTACAAAAAATTTTAAAAGTGTAACTCATCAATTTCCTATGCTTTCATTGGGTAATACCTACAATGAAGATGATTTAAGAGATTTTGACGAACGAGTAAAAAAAGGATTAGAGGAGAATGAGCCATTTGAATATATATGTGAATTAAAATTTGATGGAGTTGCACTTTCTTTTTGGTATGAAAATGGAATTTTACAAAAAGGAGTGACAAGAGGAGATGGTACACGAGGAGATGATATCACAGCTAATATAAAAACCATTCGTTCTTTACCTCTCAAAATTGAATCAAAACTACTACCTGCTCAATTTGAATTAAGGGGGGAAGGATATATGCCATTAAGTTCATTTGATGCTATCAATGAAGAAAAAATTAAAATTGGTGAAGCCCCTTTAGCAAATCCAAGAAATGCTGCTTCAGGCACCTTCAAAATGCAAGATTCAAGTGAGGTAGCTAGAAGGAAGATGGAGTGTTTTATCTATTCATTTCTTTCAAATGATAATCCATTCCAAACACATGAGGAAAGTTTATTATCTTTTGAAAAACTTGGATTTCCAATTTCCAATACTTGGAAAAAATGCAAAAACATCGAAGAAGTATTTGCTTATATAACATTTTGGAAAGACAGAAGAAATGAACTTCCATTAAATACGGATGGAATAGTTATAAAAATTAATGATTTTAGTCAACAAGAAAGATTAGGATTTACAGCTAAATCCCCTAGATGGGCAATTGCTTTTAAATATCCCTCTGAAATAGTTTTGACCCCAATAATATCTATTAGTTATCAAGTGGGTAGAACAGGAAATGTTACCCCTGTTGCCAATCTTAAACCTGTTTATTTGGCAGGAACTATGGTTAAAAGAGCTTCAGTTCATAATGCAAATGAAATGGAAAGATTAGATTTGCATGAAAATGATATGGTATTTGTTGAAAAAGGGGGCGAAATCATTCCTAAAATTACTGGAGTTGATTTAAGTTCAAGAAAAAATGATTCATCCAAATTTATTTTTATAACTCATTGTCCTGATTGTGGAAACAAACTGATTAGAGAAGACGGAGAAGCAAACCATTATTGTCCAAATGAATACACCTGCCCACCTCAACAAAAAGGAAAAATTGAACATTTTATTCAAAGAAAAGCCTTAAATATTGAGCATATAGGTAGTGAAACGATTGAATTATTTTTTAATAAAGGACTAGTAAAAAATATAGCAGATTTATATGATTTAAAAGTAGACAATTTTATAGGTTTGGAAGGATTCCAACAAAAATCTATTCAAAATATTTTACAATCACTAGAAAAGTCAAAAAATATCCCATTTAAGCAAGTACTATATGGATTAGGAATTAGGCATGTTGGAGTAACAATTGCTGAGAAATTGGTTCAAGTATTTCCATCTATTGAAAAGTTAAAAGATGCTTCTTTTGAACAACTAATTGAAGTTCCTGAAATTGGAGAACGTATTGCCCAAAGCATTATTACATTTTTTGAAAATGAAAACAATCTCGAGCTAATTAAACGACTTAAAACAGCTGGAATTCAATTTGAAGAAGAAATTAAGGAAATTGTTTTTGAAAGCAAGGCATTAGAAGGAAAAAGTTTCGTAATTTCGGGAGTATTTAAAAATTTTGAAAGAGATGATTTAAAATCAAAAATCATTTCAAATGGTGGCAAAGTGCTTTCAAGCATCTCTTCAAAATTAGATTTTCTGGTGGCAGGAGATCATATGGGTCCTTCAAAATTAGAAAAGGCACAGCAATTAAACATTAAAATAATCAATGAGGAGGATTTTTTAAACCTCATTTCTTAAATATGCAGTATAATAACAAATTTTATGGAGTTGCACCGGCTTTAGTAACGCCGATGAATGTAGACAAATCAATTAATTATTCTGAATTATTAAAATTAGTTGAGTATGTTGGTGATGGAGGGGTAGACTATTTAGTTGTACAAGGAACAACAGGCGAGTCTGCAACCACAAGTGCAGATGAAAAGAAAAAAATAATTGCCACTGTTCAGGAGGGCAATAAACGAAATCTTCCAATTGTTTATGGATTAGGTGGTAATCACACAGAAGGATTATTAAAACAAATTAAAGAGACATCCTTTGAAGGAATAGATGCCCTTTTATCTGTATGTCCATATTATAATAAACCAAGTGCTAGGGGAGTTATAGCTCATTATACTGCATTAGCAGATGCATTACCAGTTCCATTGATTATGTATAATATACCAGGAAGAACAGGCATAAATATGCATCCTGATACTGTTTTAAAATTGGCGGAACATCCAAATATTATTGGAATTAAAGAAGCAAGCTGTATTATTGAACAATGTATGGAAATTGTTTATCATAAACCTAAGGATTTTTTATTAATCTCTGGTGATGATGTGCAAGCTTTACCAATCATTTCGATTGGAGGCGTTGGGGTAATGTCTGTAATTGCCAATGCATTTCCTAAGCAATTTTCTGACATGATTCATTTAGGGCTAAATGGTAATTTTACAGAGGCAAGAAAAGCATTGGGACCATTTTTGACCATTGACCCTTATTTATACGAAGAAGGAAATCCAGTGGGGGTGAAAAAGATATTAGAAATTTTAGGCATTGCAAATTCAGAAGTAAGAATGCCTTTGGCCAAGGCTTCTGATGAATTAGGTGATAAATTAAAAAAGATTATAGAACAAGAAAACTTAAAAAGATAATGTTTGTACACGTAGTAAATTTTTGGTTAAAAAAAGGATTAAATGAAGCTGAAATAGCTGATTTTGAAAGAGGAGTAAAAACCTTAGGAACAATTGAAGGATTAATTCAATTTAATGTAGGAAAACCAGCAGCAACAAATCGTCCGGTAAT